>JADINE010000042.1 GCA_017694175.1 Candidatus Enterousia excrementavium
TTAAAAAGGTTGAACCTGTAAATCTGGGGACTAATCCCGCAACTGGCAAATCTATCTTCTATTACCCGACTGGGCGATATGGTGCATATATCTCGTCGAACAGAGTGAATGTTTCTGTCAAAGAACAGCCAAGTCTGGATATAGCAATAGATTTAATTAATAACAAAAAGCCATCTGCAAAATTCAAAAGGAAAAATACTAAGTAATGCCCAAATATGACAGAAATTTTACCGATGAATTACGCGAACGTCTGTCGATTGTGGATGTTGTTGGGCGACGCGTTCCATTGGTGAAAAAAGGGCAAAATTACTGGGGATGTTGTCCGTTTCATAATGAAAAAACACCAAGCTTTTCCGTTAACGAAGCCAAAGGATTTTACCATTGTTTTGGGTGTGGCGAACATGGTGATATTATATCTTTTGTAATGAAATCTGAAAATGTAGATTTCAAAACAGCAATAACTGAATTAGCCGCCCAAGCTGGATTAAAAATGCCTGATTATAAGCCAAAGCCTGCGGCCCAGATTGCACGCGAAGAATCTTATTTCCAAATTATGGCGAATGCGTGTGATGTTTATCAAAAATTGTTATTTGATGAATCCGGAAAAGTGGCGTTGGAATATGTACGTAAACGCGGTTTTACCGATGATATGATAAAAAAATATCGAATTGGTTATGCACCAAAAAATAATGTTATCGCGAATAAATTTGTGAATGTTAAACAAGATAGCTTGTTGGCCACAGGTATGTGCAGACGCGGCGATTATGGACTTTATGATTTTTTTCGTGATAAATTAATGTTTCCTATTTTTAATGCGCGTGGGCAAATTGTGGCCTTTTCCGGACGTTCTTTGGACGGCAGTGAACCCAAATATATAAACACAACTGATACAGAATTATTTCATAAACGTCGCACAATTTTTGGATTTAATTTCGCGCGCGATGCAATTCATCGTGCTAATCGCAGTATTGTTGTAGAAGGGCAAATTGACGCAATTCAAATGCAATGTAACGGTTTCCCCGAAACGGTCGCACCACTGGGAACCGCGTTAACCGAAGATCATATATCTATGTTATGCAAGGCAAATAGAAACATTGTTTTTTGTTTCGATGGCGATGGTGCCGGACAAAAAGCCGCTGCACGTGCATGCGATATTGTTATGCCTTTTTTGCGCGATACATCAGATGTGCGATTTGCTTTTGTTACCGGTGGCAAAGATCCAGACGAAGTATTAAAAACATCTGGTGCAGCGGCAATGAATAAAATTATAGATGATGCAACAGCGTTGGTCGATTTTTTATGGAACCTTGCAAATTCCGGATTTAATGTATCCACACCGGGTGGACGCACACAGGCAGAAAAATTTTTAAAACAAAAAACCGATAAAATTACTGATGCATCTTTGCGGGCTGAATACGAACAAGAATACAAACAACGTATTTTTCAAAATTGGCATAAATGGAAAAAAAATTCACAAAATATAGCACGAATTTCGTTGCCTGAAATTGATGATATAACCAAAAATACGCTGGTGTATATAGTTAATAATTTTCCTGATATTGCTGAACGATACGGCGATTTTTTAGCAACAATGAATATAAATTTCGATGAAGATTATCCAAATCTGAATATGGATGAAAAATCAGCCGAAAAGTATATCGTGTCGCTTAAATTACAAAAATACATTACGCGGTTGCAATCCGAAAAGAAAGCGCTAACATCAAGATTGTTGGCGGGCGATGATGTACGCGATGAAATCGCTGCATTAAATAATAAAATAGCAGACGCACAACAAAAAATAGATGCTTTGGTTTTAATGTAAAATGGATGCGCGTTATACGTATTTTTTTAAATCACCTGATGATGGGCGTATATTGGGGTATTTTGTGCCTTGGCGGGGCAAGCCTGTCAGTATAGCGCATGTATTAACTATGCTTGCACGCAGCCATTCCACCATGCGCAGATTTCAAATAGGTGTAAAAACCGAAACTCAAAATGGGGAATTTACACGCTGGGACAGCAGAATTTACACTGTATACGCAGATAATGAAAAAATTCCGTTTGATAACCCAAAAATCGTTCCATTAAACAAAGAATTTGAATTTGTATACCCGGTTAAAATACCGATTGTAAAAATGATTCAACATGCGCTGGATTCAAATTTAATTATGCGATAAAAATATCAAAAAAGGCCGGTAAATGCCGGCCATTATTTTTAAAAAAGGGGTTGTAACCTCTTTTGAAAAAATTCAAATTGTAGGCGTCCCCTAAAAAAGTATATCCTTTTTTTACCACGCCTCGTTAATTGTTACAGAGAATATTTATATTTTATCAGGCGTGTGTTCTGTTGTTAATTATTAAATAAGAAGTGGCAAATATCGCCGTCTTGCATCACATATTCTTTGCCAACAAGACGCATTTTGCCGGCCTCTTTTACAGCAACCTCGCCACCAAGTGCAATAAAATCAGATGGTGAAATTATTTCAGCCCGAATAAAACCACGTTCAAAATCTGTATGGATTTTTCCAGCCGCCTGGGGCGCTGTCATGCCACGCGTGATAGTCCAGGCGTGCGCTTCTTTTGGGCCAACAGTATAAAATGTTTGCAGGCCAAGCGTTGCATAGCCTGTGCGAATTATTTTATCCAGGCCTGATTCACTTAACCCTAAATCATCCAAAAACATTTTTCTTTCCGCTGGGTCAATAATTTGGGCGATTTCCATTTCTATTTTCGATGAAATTACCAATACAGGTGCCACATCGCCAAATTTTTCGCGCACTTGGTCAGAAAATTTATTGCCGGTCGCAGCTGATGCTTCATCAACATTACACACATAAATCACAGGCTTGGCCGTTAATAAATTAAACGGATGCGCATCAATATCGCACATACGCGCAGGTACGCCACGCGCCAATCCATCACGAATTTGATTTGCGTCGGCCAGTAATTTAATCGCGTTTTTATCCAGACCATGCGCTTTTTTTTCAAGATTTTTAATCTGTTTATCCAGACTTTCTATATCGGCCAACATCAATTCTGTTTCAATAGTATCTATATCCGCCAAAGGGTCAATTTTGCCGTTTACATGCACTATATCATCGTTTTCAAAGCATCGTACAACATGGATAATTGCGTCTGTTGATAAAATATTCCCCAGGAATTTATTCCCTAAACCTTCGCCAGCGGATGCGCCACGCACAAGACCAGCGATATCCACAATTTCCAATTGTGTCGGTATTATTTTTTGTGATTTTGCAACATCAGCCAATTTATGCAACGTTGCATCAGGCACAACAACACGACCTGTATTAGGTTCGATTGTGCAAAAAGGATAATTTTGCGCATCGGCCGCGGCACTTTGTGTTAGCGCGTTAAACAATGTAGATTTACCAACGTTTGGCAACCCAACAATTCCACAATTGAATCCCATTTTTATTTCCTTTATAATGCATAATAATATGTCATACATGTGGGACGAATTCAATATAAAAACCTTTGACGCGGAAACAGTTGTTTACCGCGATGGTGTGTTTTGC
The DNA here is from genome assembly GCA_017694175.1 of Candidatus Enterousia excrementavium. GTDB lineage: Bacteria > Pseudomonadota > Alphaproteobacteria > Rs-D84 > Rs-D84 > Enterousia > Enterousia excrementavium. The sequence continues at coordinate 3,537 of JADINE010000042.1, forward strand.
CCGGAATTATCCACCATCGTCGGCACAGATTTTCGACAAAATTTTCCCCGGCCAATTCATATTATTTATGTTGGCGAAATTGCCGGCAATTGCCGGCTGGATGTTAATATTTTTGTGCAAAATCAACCTGTGTTTTTATCGGCGCGAATAAAAAATAAAAAGCCGGCTTTTTTTAACATTTTTATCAAAAATGCCGGGAAAAATTCTGAATTTCGTGGCCATGTTATGATGACCAATCAAAATGATTTACAATTTGCATGTTCAGCCGAACATTTAACATCAGACACAACAATTTTGGTTGATACTAAATTAATCGCTGAACGAAACAGTATTTCAAAATTAGTGGCAACGGCGAAAATTGAAAAAAATTGTGAAAACGCAAATTCTGATATCCGTTTTTCTGCGTTGGCCGATAAAACAGCACGTATGGAATTTTTACCAGCGCAACGTATATCCGCAGTGCCAAATATGGCAAACCATGGTGCATCTGTTTATCGCCCGAATGCGCCACAAATTGAATATCTGCGCAGCGGGGGACTTTCCGGGTCCGAGGTTGACGATGCCCTGCGCGAGGCTTTTATGAATGATTTTTCATTATTTTGATATTACCTGGCGTTCACGAACGGTGTTTTTGATTTTTTCATTACTGATTATTTTATTCCGCCCGCGGCCAATTCTTTGGATTTACGATATGCATGTGCCAAATATAGTTTCGTATTTATTCGTTTGTTCAGATTTATATTTATTTATGTATTCATCAACCAGGTGTAATATTTCGCTGGATTTCATAGAAAAGACCCAAAAAAAATAAAAACCCCGTTTGCAAGGGGTTATAAATATATTACTATTTTTTTCTGAAACCCTGTTTTGCCTTTAACTTTGGATTATTCGGGTCAATCAGGATAACCTGTTTACCACGGCGAATTTGTTTTACATTGCCGCGTTTTTTCCAGGCTTTTAATGAACTTAAAAACTTCATGTCTTAATCCTTTGTTGTGTGGCCATTATAAACGGTTTTTGTGAAAAATCAAATAATAATATTAATTATTGTTGTTTTTGTTGGGGGTGTTGGTAATGCTGAAAACTTTTTTTAACTTTTTATCAACAAGTTTTCAACAATTTTTTGCAGGATTTCTGCGGTTTTTACTGTTTTGTGTTGAAAAACAGTCGTGGTAATTAACAGTTGAAAAGTGTGGTTGTTTTCAACACTTTTAACAATTTTTTGTAAATGCTTTTTATACTTGTTGAAAATTGTTGAAATTGTTATAATTCAAGCAACAAGGCAGGGAGAATAATTCCAAATGCGACAACAGGTGTTAAAAGCATTGGCAAATCCGGCGCGTGTTTTTTACGTGCCTTATTCGCTTGCAGTGATAAATTTCGCGGTGCAATTTATTGTTTTTATTGTGATTTTTGTAATAGATTTGGCCATTAATGGGGCCGATACAAAAGTCTCGCCGTTGTATTTTTTAATATCTGTTGTGTTGGTTCATTTGATTTTGATGTATTTTTCAAAACGTGACCCGCAATTGGGGCAAATTATATCGGCAAAAATACAATTATTAAGAAAGAAAATACCTAAACGGTTGGCGGCATAAAAATGAATGGATTTTTTGAACATTTTGCAGGTGGTGAATTTCCTTTGACTGCAACCATAATGGTTATGGTGGTTGTGTTTTTGTTTATTGTTTTGATGATGTATGTGCCTGCACTTGTACGGCGTATATTTCCAAAATTCGCGTATACGCGGTATTCACAATATTTACCATTCAAAACGGTGTATAATGATAATTCGATTGTCTTGACAGATGGTTCGATTATTCGTGTGTACCGTGTGGATGGTGTGCAATCCAGTATGCAGGATGATGAAACACGTGAAAAATTCTTGGATTTGCGTGCACAATTGTTTAATCAAATTCGGGATCCTGGGGTTGTGTTGCGTTTTTATACTGTGCGTGATGCTGTTGGTGAAAATACTAACTATGAATTTGATCAGCCTGTGTTGCAGAAAATATATAATAAATGGCGCGCTCAGGGATTGCGCATATTTACAAATAACTATTATATCGTGTTATCTGTTGCTGGGAATGGGGCGCGTGAAAAATTAAATCAGTATGGAAATTACATAGAATCAATGCTGGCGGCGTATAAGCCAACTGTTTTGCGTAATGACAGGCCTGATAATATGGCGCGCTTTTTTGGGCGTATATTATCACCTGTGACTAAGCCAATGCCGGCGGTTTGTGACCAAAATATTGGTGATGTTGCGACTGTTGATGATGTCGAGTTTTTATCAAATGGTTTAATCAGATATGTCGGAAATGGGCGGCAATCTTTTGCTGCGGCGATTTCGTTCAAAACATCGCCCGATTATCTGGATGAAGAATTTTTTAATTCTGTGTACACCATTCAAACAGAAATGATTTGTATGAACGGTTTCAAAATCTTGGGCGTTGCCGGTACGGAAAGCGTTTTGCGTCAACGGCGCGCAACAGTCGAAGAAAAAGAAGTTTCGGCAACTGAACAATTATCGCAGGCTGAATCCGCCATGGATGAAAATATTTCAGGAAATCAAAGTTTGGTAAGTTATTATCCTTTGTTCTTGATATTTGGCGCAACGGTGGAAGAACTGGAAAAATATATCGATGAATTTAATAAAGTTGCTGCCTCGTTCGGTGTGTCGCCAATTGTTGAATCGTTTGCATCAAAGGTTTCATGGTTTGCGCAAATTCCGGGCTTTGACGTTTTCCCGCGCAGTTTTAAAATGTTGTCACGTACGGCTGCGGTGGCTGTGCCTATGTCCAGTACACCGCGTGGGGTGGCAAATTCTGATTGGGGTCCGGGGCCATTGGTTGTTTTCCCAACTGCCCAGGGAACACCGTATCAATTTCAATTCCATGTGTCGGACAAGCCGGCCGCGGTGGCGCATACTTTAACAATTGGGCCAACAGGTGGCGGTAAGACTACTTTATTCAGTTTTCTTATTGCGCAATCTTTGCGGCATAAAAAACTAAAAGCATTTTTCTTTGATCGCAACAAAGGGGCCGAGATATTTACTTTATCCGTTGGTGGAAAATATGTGACTATGGTTGGCAAGGATAAAGAAAAATCAGCTGATTCATTTACTACACATTTAAATCCTTTGAAAATGCCGGATACGGCGGAAAATCGCGCGTTTTTGCGCAGATGGTTTGCAATGATTACCGGGAATGATGATCCGGGGTCGGCTGATGAAATTGCGCGGGCTGTGTCGGTTAATTTCGATTATTTGCCGGAAAAAGACAGAATGCTTAAAAATTTATGGGAAAGCTGTTTTTCGTCGGCTGGGAAAATGCGGCCTGAATTGAAAAAATGGGTCGATCCGTTGCAATATGGCGATATATTTAACGAGGATTCTGATACGTTGGATTTAAGCGCGCGGTTGACTACATTTGATTTTACAGATATTTTACAGGATGAAACTTTGGCACCGGCCGTGATTTCATATATATTACAACGTATAAATAATAATACTGTGTCTGGTGGAAATCCGTCGCTTATCATGATTGATGAAACGGCGCCTATGCTGGAAAATAAAATGTTCCGTGATAATTTTATTACAGGCCTGCAAGAAGGACGCAAAAATCGTCAGGCTTATATGGTTGCATTCCAACGGGCAAATGTTTTAGATAAATTAGGTATTGGCGATGTGGTGCGCGGCCAGGCACAGACTGTGTTGTTTTTCAGAAATCCTGCGGCAGATGCTTCGGATTATCAGTATTGGAATTTAAATCCGTTGGAAATGGCTTTTATCCAGGGAAAAGCATATCCAAACCTAAAACGGGCTGTGTTATTGTCAAGACCGGTGACTGGTGAATCTGTGATTTTAAATACAGAACTGGGGGGATTGGGGAATTTGTTAAGATTGTTTGAATCTGGACGGTCGTCTGTGATTTTGGCCGAAGAATTATATGCACAATATGGTAATGCGTTTGTTGCAGAATATCTTAAAAAGCAAGGGGCGAGTGATTTGTAAAATATGAAATTAATAAATATTTTATATTTTTTTGTTCTTTGTTTCCCGTTTGCTGCCCAGGCATATGATGATTGTTTGCCGTATAAATTAACACCCAAGATTACATTGGATACACCACAATGGTCAAAAGAAGTTGTTCAGCCACTTAGATATATGGATTTGTTGCACGGTAATGTGTCTGCAACTTTGGTTGATAATTATGATATTGTTGCAGATATTACAAATATAGAAGATGGATATTGTGTTACATTAAAGTCTGTGTTCGCAACCGTTGGATACAGTGATTTTTTAGTGCAGATAGATATTCGGCATGTGCCGGAAACATGCACATACAACGCGATTTTGTCGCACGAAGATGAACATATTCGCGCATATTTATCTGTGATTGACGATTTTAAAAAAGATTTAAAAGATGCAATTTACAGTGCGGCTGATTCAATTACACCGATTTTTGTGCGAAGTGCAGATGATATAGATGCAGCAATTACTGAATTAAATGCTGAATTACAGGCGCATCCTGATTTAATTTTGGTTAAACAAAAAATCAAAGCGGCCGAAGAAATTCGTAACAAACGTGTTGACCAACATGATACTGGGCAATCTTTACAAAAATGTTTTGAATAAAAAACGCCCACCCGGGCGTTTTTTATTCGCGCGAGTATGTAAATGTTACATCACCGTTGCGCAAAACTAGTGTATCAGATGTTAATTGTTCAATGTTATACATTTCGGTAAATTCAATTGTTTGACCGTTACCAATGCTGCGCCCGGTAAGTGTTAAAATATCGCCATCGCGTCGCCATGTTGTGTACTGCAATGTTGCCATGTTAACTGATTGCGCAGTGCCGTCATCATTTAAGGTAAATCCCTGGGTTTTATCTTCCATTCCGGGAATTGGTTGCAGCCAAGTGCCTGGAATTTCTGTATCGCCACAGGCGGATAAAAATAAAACACATAAAACAGATAGTAATTTTTTCATAACTTCTCCTTTGGAAAGATTATATCAAAAATACTTGTTATAAAAAATTAATTTTATAAAATTCGCGTATGCGTGCTGAAAATTTGTGTCTTTCGTTTGGAACAAATGTTATTTATGATAATGTGGAATTTAATATTCCACGGCGTGCTAAATGCGGCATAGTTGGTGTTAATGGCGCAGGAAAAACTACGTTATTTAAAATTATATTGGGACAAATTACGCCTGATTATGGAAATGTTTATACAGATGGTGCCTCGATTGGATATTTACCACAGGTTATCGAGATAAAAAATCCAGATGTTACAGTGTGGGATTTTATTGCGTCTGCGCGGCCGATTAAACAGATTGAATCACAATTGCACGATTTATATGTTATGCTGGCGCAAAATCCAGATGATACAGATGTGCAAAATAAAATAAATGCTGTTCAGGAAAAACTGGATTATTTAGATCCATATAATGCCGAAAATAATATGCTGGATATCATTGAAAATATGCATTTGACTGATTTAATAGATACAAAAATTTCAAATTTATCGGGTGGACAAAAATCACAGGTTGCTTTTGCGCGTCTTTTATATTCTGTGGCTGATGTGTTATTACTGGACGAACCAACAAATCATCTGGACGCGGCCAGTCGCGCGTTTGTGTGTGATTGTTTGCGGAATTATCGTGGCAGTGTTTTGATTATAAGTCATGATACTGAATTCTTAAACAAAATCGTAAACAAGATTTTGTTTATAGATAAAGTAACTAAAAAAATAACTGTGTTTGATGGGAATTATGACGATTATAAATTAAAATCAGATCAAATACGCGTGCGCCGTAATGCAAAAATCGCTGATGAAGCAAGACAAATAAAACATTTATCTGAATTCGTGGCGCGTGCCAATGCTGCCAGCCCAACCGCACACAGTATGAAGCGCGCTGGGCATGTGCGGGCGGCGCAATTGGAAAAATTGTTGGCGCGGCGCACATTGGCTGTAAATGAATATAAACGGGTTAAAATGGATTTAACACCACAGCGCGAAGAGGCGCGATTTCCAATTATGGTTGATGATTTATGGTTTCGGTATCCTGGGAAAAAATTATTGTACAGAAAATTATCATTTCATATCGCGTCAGGTGAAAGATTTTTGATAGTTGGTGAAAATGGGGTTGGTAAATCAACTTTGTTAAAATTAATTATGGGTTTTTTAACGCCTGAACGCGGGACGATTGATATTAATCCAAAAACTGATATTGCGTATTATGCCCAGGAACTGGAACAGTTGGATGAAAATAAAACGGTGTTGGAAAATGTTAACAGCCCTGAATATACGGAATTGCAATTGCGCGCTGCGTTGGCAAATTTTTTGTTTTTTGATACTGATGTATTTAAAACAGTTGCGTCGTTGTCGCCGGGGGAACGGGCGCGCGTGGCGTTGTGTAAATTATTGCTGCGGCGTGCAAATATGCTGATTTTGGATGAACCAACAAATCATCTGGATCCAGAAACCCAGGTGGTAATAGGACAAAATTTTCACGATTTTGCCGGAACTATTATTATGGTAAGCCATAACCCAGATTTTGTTGAGCAAATTGGAATTACACGTATGTTGGTATTGCCGGCGGGGCATATAGAAGATTATGACCATGAAAAATTGGAGTATTATTATAATATGAATTCAGAAGAATAAAAAAACATACCACAAGGGTATGTTTTTCATTTTAACTGGTTGTTGGCGGTGGATTTACTTCGTCACCTGGAAACCTTTGCTTGCGCAAACCGGCGTACTTCCGTCCGCCTGGTTTCGGCGGTTGAACCACATTGCTTCTGTGGTTCAAATCCAACACAACACACGTAAAATAAAAAACATACCACAAGGGTATGTTTTTCATTTTAACTGGTTGCGGAGTGTGGATTTGAACCACAGACCTTCAGGTTATGAGCCTGACGAGCTACCGGGCTGCTCTACTCCGCGGCGAACGGGCATCATTATATAACTTTTATATGTTTTTGTCAAATGTTTTTATATTTGTTTGTGTTTTGGATGGTGGAACTTATTCCCATAGAATGTTGAAATTTTATTATTTAGTTGCTAGAATGCCGGATGTAAAGGTTTTTTTATTATGTATCAGAAATTTAGAAAGTTGTGGAAAAAGTTTTGGGAACCAATTTTAGGCCTGTCGTTTTTTCAGTGGATTTTGGCGGGTTTGATGGCGTTGGCTATTTGGTTTGTGTATTTTACATGCCGTAAAAAAATTACTGGTTGGGAAATTTTTAAAAAATACAGACGTCGGCCCGCTGTTTTTATTTTTTGGCATGGGCGCAGCATGATGTTGTCGCCAATTGTTTGTTTGGGTGGAATGCGTGCATATGCCGTTGCGTCGCGCCACAAAGATGGGCGGATGATGGCGAAATTACAAAGGTTGTTCGGGCTTAAATCTATTTATGGCAGCACGTCCGAGGGTGGAATTTCCGTTCTGCGCGAAGGGGTGCGGATTTTGCGCCGTGGTGATTATTCGATGTGTTTGTCGCCTGATGGGCCGGGTGGGCCATCTTTGCGGGTGCAAGATGGGGCGTTATATTTCGCAAAAATGACGGGTGCACCGATTATTCCTGTGTGTTATTCAGCATCGCATTCGTGGTTTCAAAAACGTTGGGACAGGTATTTGGTCGCATTGCCTTTTTCAACCATTACATGTAAAATTGCAGATCCTGTGTTTATTGATTCCAAAGTGTCAGCCGAAGAATTTGAAAGGTTGCGTAAAAAAATAGAAGATATTATGGTGCGCCAGGTGCGGGAAATGGATGGCGAATTTAATTTGTTCCAAGTGGAACAAGATTTAACAGCGGCCGGATTTAAAGATATGTTGCGGGGGGCGGCTGATAAACAGAAACAAGGTAAAAAACAGAAGAAAAAATGAAGACTCCGTGGTGGTTTTTACATAAAACGCCTTTGGCATGGATATTAATCCCTGTGTCGTGGTTATATTATTTAATCGGGCGGGTTGTGTATGTGTTCCGTAAATGTGGCGCGTATAAATCGCATCGTGGTGTGATTTGTGTTGGTAATATTATGGCAGGTGGGGTTGGTAAAACACCAATTGTGCGACAAATTGCAAATTATTTGGATGCGCCTGTTGTTATGCGGGGATATAAAAAAAGTGCCAGAACCGGAAATGTTGGCGATGAGGCCGCTATGTTGGCACGTGACGGGTTACAGGTGCATGTTGGCGACAGAAAAAGCAACGTTATTTTATTAGATAAGCAGGCTGATGCCGAAACGCCAATTGTTATGGATGATGGGTTTCAAAATCCTGGAATCAAAAAAGATATTTCAATTTTAGTTTTTGACCAGGGATTAGGGTTTGGTAATGGATTTTTATTGCCGGCCGGGCCTTTGCGTGAACCACGGCGTGCCGTTCGGCGGGCTGATGCTGTTATTGTTATTCGCAGCGATTGTCCGCGCAAGCGATTTAATTTGCCCACGGATATTCCTGTGTTTTATGCAACAAATAAAACAATATCGCCATATTCAGAAAATCAAAAACTGTTTGCGTTTGCAGGCATCGGATATCCAAAAAAGTTTTTTAAATCGATTAAAAATGTGGTTGGAAAAAAATCGTTTGCTGATCATTATCAATATACGGACGAAGATTTAAAAAAACTTTTTGAGTTGGCTGATAAAAAAGGTGCGCGTTTAATTACCACTGAAAAAGATTGGGTGCGTATTCCGCCCGAGATGCGTGATGAAATTAAGTATGCGCGTCTGGATACTGTAATAGATGATAATTTTTGGAACTGGTTGGGGGAAAAAGTAAAATGTCTGGGGTGAAAAAAAGTATAAAAATTTCTGGGCGGGGGATTCATTCTGGATTGCCGGTAAATATAGTTGTGCGCCCGTATGATAAGCCTGGAATTTTTTTTCAGCGGGTGGATGTTGATAACAGTGCACCAATTGCTGCGACGTTTGATAATGTTGGTGAAACTAAAATGCGCAATACCACAATCGGTGATGTTCGGGGGGCACATGTTCAAACAATTGAACATTTAATGGCGGCTTTGTTTATGGCGGGCATTGACAGCGCTTTGATTGAAATTGATGGGCCTGAAACACCTATTTTAGACGGCAGTGCGGCTGCGTTTTATAATGAATTTATGCGTGTGGGGATAAATGGCGGGAAAATGAAAAAAATTGTTGTGCGCCGGCCTGTGATTGCGCACGCGTCTGAAATTCGGCGCAATATTAATGTGTTTTCGCGTATTAAATGGTGGATTATAAACACATTATCCGGGCGAAAAAGCAACGGGTTTGTAAAACTGGAACCAAATGATGGGGGGGCGCTGGAAATTACAGCAAGGTTAATTTACCCAGAAAAAATTATCGGTGATCAAAGTTATTCTTATTCTTTTGATGGAACAGAAAAATCAAAAAACGATTTTGTTAAAAATATAGCCCGTGCACGTACATTTGGAAAATATTCTGAGTGGGAGTATTTAAAAAAGCACGGTATGGGGCGCGGAGCTGACGAGACAAATGTTATCGCATTAAATAATGCAGGTGACGATACTTTGAACAAAACTGTGTGGCCTGATGAATTTGTGCGACATAAAATAATTGATGCGATTGGTGATATGTATACGGCCGGTGGTTTTGTCGTGGGAAAACTTACTTCATTCAAAGGCAGTCATGCGTTGAATAATTTAGTGCTTAAAAAATTGTTCAGCAATCCTGAAAATTATGATATAATTGAATAAAAATAGGAAGTTTAATATGAAAAAAATATTTGTATTTTGTATGGTATTGTTGGGTTTGACTGCCTGTGGCGGAATGATAAAGCATGAAAATGGAAGTCAATATCTGGCGCAGTTAGAAGCGGAACCAATCGGATGCACTTTTTTGTATAAAATAGAATCCGAGGTTTCTGTATATGATTCAGAAGATGCGCGTGTGTATCTGGAAAACAGAATTATGGATCAGGCGCGTCCGGGTAACGCGTATTGGATAACAAGTCAACGCACTCGTCCGAATGAATGGGTGGTATTTGGGCCTGAACGCGCGTTTGTGTTGGTTGCAAATGTTTATGATTGTCCGCATCCAAACAGTGTGCGTACCGCAAAAGATGGCGGAACAAGCATAACTGCAACACCTGTGTTGGTTGAACATCAAATTAACTGTTCAAATTCAATGTATGGTGGGGTTGGTGGTTGTTAATTAAACTTTCGTGTTTGTAATAAACCCGTTGTGTTAAAAATACAACGGGTTTTGTTATTCTGTGTTTGCCAAACAATATTTTTTTATGTTATAATTATTTGAAATCAATGTAGTGAGGAAATTTGCCAGGTCAAGTAATTACTGTTGACAGAAAAAAATACGCTGTTGGATTGTTTTGGCAACCAACGGGTGCAGGCTATGTTGCGCGCACTTATGCGCGTACTTTGGCACGCAGTATTGATAAAAAATTAAATTTATATACAGAATATCGGGCTATGGTTGGGCTGGGGGGCAAAAAATTGGGCCACCACAGTGGTATGGAAAGTGCCGCGGCTGCGATTACTGATTCTTTTGGTGAATATACTTCATTTTTAGCGGTGTTTGCTGTTGATAAGTTTTGGTATCTTGTTGCGGTGCGTAATGGGGTTATTCTGGAAGATAAACTTTTTGAAAAAGAACAAGATGCACGCAGTGAATATTTTAAATTGTCTGAAATACCTGATTGGGGGGCGGTGTTTGCGCCGGGTGCATGGGGAATGCCGCGTGCAGTGGAACGCAATATTTCAGATGTATTAAATCGCAGCGCGCGTTCTGTGTTGCGACCAATAAGCCATGTACGGGCTGGTGTTGTTTCCGCTGTTTTGGCGGTTGTGTTCGCTGTTGGGCTTTTGTGGTTTTTCCGTGAACCAATAAATCAAATGATTGTTTCGCAAAATCAGGCCGGGGCTGATGGTGCGCCTGTGGTTACGGAATATGAACAAGAAATGGCGCAAAAAGAACGCGAATTAATCCAGCAATTCGAAACAGTGCCGCCGCCTGCGCCGGATCCGATTGTATTGCCGTATGATTATTTGCCTGATGTTACACAAAGGGCGGAAATTTGTTATAAAGCAATTGCGCTTTTGATGCAGCCTGTGACTGGATGGCAACAGGTGTCGGCTGAGTGTGGCGAAGAATACGCCAGTGTGGTTTTTAATCGCGATACGTATGGGACGTTGGGTGGATTTGAACAAGTGGCGGCGCAAATTATGCCGGGCGCATTTATGCAGCAGGAATCTGACAATAGTCTGTACGTGCGGGTGGCATTACCCCAGGTGGCCACAGTTGCATCGTTGGATGAACGTGATATTGAAACGTTGTCGCGGGCTGTGCTAACTGAATTTCAAAATGCGAATATGTCTGTGGATGTGCAAATGGTGACGGATACGCTTTCCAATGGTGTGGAAACAATAAGTTTGGATATTTTGGAAGTTGCGGCTGAATCAAAATTAAATCCAATGCAGTTTATGCATATATTTTCTGAGTTTGGTGGGGTGTACATGACGCGGTGCGTATGGAATGCATCAACACGTAACTGGAACTATGAGGTGATAATCTATGCAAAATAAAATGAAATCTTTGTTTACAGTTTTGTTTGCAATGTTGGTGTGTGTGCCATATGGGGCAGTGGCGGCCGTGGCAGAAACAGCGGCACAATCTGGGGATGTGACAGATTCAAATGATATTGCCGAAGAAATGGATGCTGTATCCGCGGCGGCTGTTGCGGCATATAATCCCGATGGGTCTGTGTTCCAACAAATTACAGATTTGGAACAGGAAAAAGTTTTGATGCAATTGGAAAAAGAACGTGCTCAGTTGGATTTGGAATTAGACAGGTTGGCCGCAGAAAAAATTAAGTTGCATATGGAAATAGACGAACTTTCTGGGCGGGCAGAACAACAACAACAGGAATTAGAAAATACTCAGGCTAAGTTAGAAGCCGAGGCCGCACGCCTGGAACGTGAAAAAGAAGAATTAGAGGCGCAAACCGAAGAACTTGAATCGCGGCGCGCAACATATGCGACTGTTACAAATACAACAAGCACAAGTACACAAGAAAATAAGCCTGCTGTGAATTTTGATGATCAATATAGATTGGTGAATGTTATTGGTGCAGGGTCACAATTGCAGGCAACTATTGAAAATCTGGCCACTGGGCAAAAGAAAACAATCAGTGTAGGCAAGGTTGTTGATGGTTATACTGTGCAATCAATATCTTTGGATGATGGGGTTGTGTTTACAAATGGCGCAGATGTCCAGGCTTTGAATGTAGGAAAAGCCAATTAACCACAGTGTGGGTGTGTTATGAACGAAGCAGAAAACAATGTGTTGAATAATATTCCTGTTGAAAGCAGACCGTCTGTGCCTGTGGGGTTGGAAAATGCTGATAACAAGGATATTGTAGATTATCTGTTTTCGAATGGTAACAGGTTGCTTACTGCAACTGGGGCCGAGCAAGAATTACCAAAAGATACCCAGGGATTAATTGCATATTTTTCGGGTGGTGAAATCATTATTTCACGTACACACAGATATGATGGACGTGTGTTGGCATTTTTGGATTTGTTGAAAAAACGCGCGCGGCCAATGCGGATACCGTTTTATTCCGATTTGGGTTTGGTTTCCAGCATTTATAAAGCATATGAAAATCGTTTGGGAGGCGTGGCGCGTTCGCGTCAGGATTATGATAACCAAATGCAGAAGGATTTTGTTGATATTATCGCAAAAGCCGCTGCACAAAAGGTGTCTGATATTCACATAGAAGTTGCCGATCAAACGACAATATATTTCCGTATTGATGGCAGTATGCAGCCTGTGTTGGAGTATAATTCAGGTTGGGGGGAATCGTTTGTGCGTGCTGCGTTTGCATCGTCTGATATGTCAAATGCAAACTATGCACAAAATGAATATCAATTCGCGCAAAAAGATGGGCGTACGCCGCTGCGTGGAACAAAAGATTTATATTTGCCACGTGGAATTTTAAGCATTCGTATGCAATTTAACCCTATCGCATTCGGAAGCCGATATGTAGTGATGCGATTGCTGTATGATAACCCATCCGAAGGTATTAAAACAGAACAAGAATTCGGTGAATATGAACAAAAATTGCTGATGCGTTTGCGTTCTTTTCCAACAGGATTGGTTATTGTGGCGGGGCCAACAAGTTCCGGTAAATCAACCACTTTGGTTCGTAATATGTCTTTGATGTTAAAAGAGCATCATTATGAAATAAACATGATTACTGTGGAAGATCCTGTTGAACAAAAAATTTTCGGTGCACACCAAATGCCTGTGGTGAACACTATGAACGAAGAACAACGTGAAGAGAAATATACCGAGGCTTTGGCGGCTGCATTGCGAAGTGACCCGGATACATTGATGGTGGGGGAAATACGTACGTTGGCCGCAGCGCAACTGACTGTGCGTGGGGCGTTGTCTGGGCATAACGTTTGGACTACTTTGCATGCTAATTCTGCTATGTCGGCATTAACGCGTTTATTGGACTTGGGCATCGAAGCGTTCAAATTAAAAGAAGAAACGTTGATGCGTGGACTTATTTCTATGCGGTTGTTTAAAAAATTATGTCCGCATTGTCGTGAAAGATTAATCGATCACCCAGAGGCACCTGAGTATAATCGCGTATTAGAGGCTTTTGGAGAACTGGGGCTGCGCCAGGTGTATATCCGTGGCGCTGGATGCGAAGAATGCAAAGGAACAGGAACACTTGGACGTGTGAAGGCTGGGGAAATTATTATTACCAACAGTGAATTTTTACGCATGGCTTTGGCGGGAAATACAGATGGCGCCTATAAATACTGGTTGGAAGAAATGGATGGGCGTACGTTGAAAGAGGCTGCAACGGCACTTATGTTACAGGGAATAATCGGCGTTGATGAATTAGAACGTTGGGTGGGATTGCTGGACAGACCAGGAGTGTACTGATATGACAACCAAATTGGATTTATGGTATGCACGCCTGGTGTTCAGGTTGGATACTGATAAACGTATGGCAACTGCGCGAAAATTGGCGTCTTTGTTGCGTAATGATTTTACGTTGATGGATGCGCTGGGGCGGTTGGAATCTATTGAATCGCAGGGCGGGAAAAAGCCAAACGAACCATTCGCAATTGTTATGCGCGAATGGCAGAAAAATCTGGAACGCGGAATGAGTTTTTCCGAAGCTACACGTGGTTGGGTGCCGCCAGAAGAAACACTTTTGGTTACGTCTGGTAATTTGTCTGATTTGGTGATTGCGCTGGAAAATGTAAGCAGGGTTGTTGACGGCACAACACGTATGCGGCGTGCCATGATTAATGCAATTGCGTATCCTTTGTTTTTGTTGTTATTAACGTTCGGTATAATTATTCTTGTTGGAATTTACCTTGTGCCGCCACTTACAGAAATAGCGGGCACAGATATTGTGTGGAGTGGAATAGCAGCATCGCTTGTGTGGGTGTCTGATTTTTCAATTAATTATTGGTATGTTGTGTTGGCCGCGTTCGCAGGTATTATCGCAATCATTTGGTTAAGTTTGCCAAATTGGTCGGGACGAATGCGCGCTGTGTTTGATAAATTCCCGCCATGGAATATTTATAAAATTCATATGTCTGTTGGTTGGTTGATGAGTTTGTCTTCTATGGTGGCGGCGGGGCTTACTGTGCCGGATGCAATGCGTATGTTGGCGGATAATTCGAATAAATATTTACGCAGTATATTGGAAGATACTTTGCACTATATCGCCAATGGCGCCAATTTAGGAAATGCGTTGCATAATACAGGGCGGGATTTCCCAAATTCTGAAATAATTGGGGATTTGGCTATTTATGCTGATATGGCTGGGTTTGATAAGAATCTGGGGCGGATTGCAAATGATTATTTAAATGAATCTGTGCGAAAAATGGAATCTGTGTCCGATGTTATGAACAGCATAGGGATTTTGTTGGTTTCGGCTATTATTGCATGGGTTGTGTTTGGTACGTTCGAAATGCAAAATCAAATTACAAATGTTCTTACTTAATTTAATTATGGTATAAAACGCCAACGGCGTTTTATACCATAAAGGGTAAATTTTCCAAAGTACCTTCGGCAACGCGAACATTTACGTCCAGCATCATAAAGATTGTATCAGACGTATGTGATATGTTCGAGTTGAATATTTCTGTGGACAGCAAGTGGCTTGTATTAACAGACAATTTTGTTATTAAATGATCGTCGTCCAATAATGTATAAATTGGGCCGATATCACGCGGAGTGTTTTCGCCAATTTCGTGTTCGTTTTGCGGACAACGCAGGCCATCCAGTATAGTTTTTACCCGATTATCAATATCGCTGTGGGGTAAACCTACAATTTCTGGGTGCATCATTTGTATATCTATTTCAGCCAATAATTTTAAATTTGGTGTAATAATGGGATTCCAATCAATTCCACCAACATGGCGCGTGGTAATGGGGCTTTTTGTGGCGGTTGGAATCATATATTTTGTCATGTTATCCCATGGTTGATGTTCCAGCAGTTTTTTTAACTGTGGATGGAACTGCATACGGATATCAGATATATGCTGCGACCGTTTTTTTGGATTAATCAGAATATCGCCGAAATATAATAATTTAAATCTCATGGTATTATCGTCCTTCGATTGCATATGTTGTGGCGGCCATTAATTGTTGTTCAGTTTTTATGCGCTTGGCCAAATGCGTGATAAAAATCATAACCCCCAATGGATGCAGACGTAAATTTAAACCATTGTGGACACTGCGGTCTGCAAAAATAAGCGGATAGCGGTGGCTGCCGCGGGAAATTTCCAGTTTTTGTTTGTATAACTGTTTCATTGTGTATTCAATTAAATCGCGGTCGACCCCCAGCATTTTTGACATTTTATACGAACTTAGAACATCAGATTTTGTAAACGCAGGTGTGTGTTTTGGATCGATATACGTGCGATCCAGCCCCAATGCTTGTAAAACTGCGTCAATATCGTTCAAATCAACCGTGTGGTCCACGCTTTTGCGATTATATCCAATAATCCTGGTCACGCGTTTTTTGCCCATGGCAAGGTCTTTTTTGTTTGGTTTAGTTGTCTTTTTAACTGGCATTATTTTATCCCCTTTTTTCTTGATAATTATAGCATAAATTGCTATGGTATCACAGGAAAAAGAAAGGGATTTTATATGGCTGTTACAAATGAATATACTGGTGATTCAATCAAGGTGTTAAAGGGGTTGGAAGCGGTTAAAAAACGCCCCGGAATGTATATCGGTGACGTGGGCGAGGGCGGTTCTGGTCTGCACCATATGATTTACGAAGTTGTTAATAATTCCATAGACGAGGCTATGGCCGGTTATGCCGATACGGTATATGTTTCTTTGAATGCCGATGGCAGTGCAACAATACGTGATAATGGCCGTGGTATGCCGTTTGATATTAATCATGAAACAGGTCGCAGTGCGCTGGAATTGATTATGTGTGAATTGCACGCCGGGGGTAAGTTCGATAATGAAAGTAATGGCGCATATAAAGTGTCGGGCGGATTGCACGGGGTTGGTGTGTCCGTGGTGAATGCTTTGTCTACTTGGTTGGAAGTGCGGGTTTGGCGTGGCGATAAAGAAGCGCATATGTCGTTTGCTGATGGGGTGCCGACGTGTGATTTAACTATCAGCGAAAATAAAACACATCACGAACATGGAACCGAGGTCACTTTCTTGCCTTCGCCGGAAACTTTTACTGGCACCGAGTTTAATTTTGATACGTTGGAAACGTGGCTGCGTGAACAATCTTATTTGAATGCAAATGTTCGTATCATTTTGGAAGATTTGCGTGGCCCAGAAAAAAAGACGCGCGAATTTCATTCAGTGGATGGATTAAAAGGTTTTGCAACTTATTTGGATAAATCCAAAGAATTGCTGAATCGTGAACCTATTCAAATGATAAAACAAATCGAAGATACGTATATCGAAATTGTTTTGCAATGGACAACGGCATATACTGAAACTTCATTGTGTTTTACCAATAATATTCCTAACCGTGATGGTGGAACGCATTTGGCGGGATTCAGGGCAGGACTTACACGTGCAATCAATAAGTACATTGCCGATAAAATTACTAAGAAAGATATCACGCTGTCCGGGGAAGATTTTCGCGAAGGTTTAACCAGCATTATAAGTGTTAAAATTCCGGATCCTAAGTTTGGTTCGCAGACAAAAGATAAACTGGTGTCCAGCGAAGTTCGTCCGTTGGTGGAAAATACTGTTTATGATTTGCTGTATGAATATTTAGATGAAAATCCGGCAATCGCAAAGCTGATTGTTGATAAAATTATAGAAGCCGCAACCGCGCGCGAGGCTGCACGCAAAGCACGTGAGTTGTCACGTAAAAAAACAGGGCCTGAATTGGGTGGCTTGCCTGGTAAATTGGCAAATTGCAGCGAACGTGATCCTGCCAAGTGCGAATTGTTCATCGTCGAAGGGGATTCAGCTGGTGGTACAGCAAAGCAGGGACGTGATCGTAAAACTCAGGCTATTTTGCCGTTGCGTGGAAAAATTTTGAATGTTGAACGTGTGCGGTTTGATAAAATGCTGGGGTCTGATACCATTGGTGCGTTGATTACAACCATGGGGGCGGGTATCGGAAAAGATGATTTCGATATTGAAAAAATGCGCTATCACAAAGTTATTATTATGACCGATGCTGATGTTGACGGACAACACATTCAAACGTTGTTGATGACGTTCTTTTACAGATATATGCCCGAGGCCATTGAACGTGGATATATTTATGTCGCCAAACCACCGCTTTATGGTGTAACACGCGGTAAACAGCAAATTTATTTACAAAATCAGCGCGAAATGGATGATTATTTGATGGATCAATTGGCGACTGATGGGGTGATTGAAATTGCATCCGGGGCCCAGATTTCTGGGGCTGATTTAAAACGCTTGTTAACACTTGTGTTGAATATGAAAAATACTTTGCAGCCATTGAATCATATTATGCCGTTACGTTTTGTCGAGGCTTTGGCTTTGAATGGTGTGTTTGATAACGAGTCGGATGAAAATTTCGCGGCCGCTGCAAAAATGCTGGATGCAGAAGAATTGGAATTCGAACGTGGGTGGAAAATTTCAGCCGGCGAAGATGGCATTACAATTACACGCACACTGCGCAGTGTAACGGAAACGCATGTTTTGCCACGTGAAAAAATAAGCGGGCCAGAAATTCGTGCTTGGTTACGTTTGGATGGACGCGATGAATTGATGGAGACTTTTTCCAAACCTGTAACGCTGCGGGTGAAAGCGAAATCACAAAAAATCTGGGGCGCGTTGAATCTGTTGGATACGGCGTTTGAATATGCTAAGACAGGGTTAAAAATTCAGCGGTATAAAGGTTTGGGTGAAATGAACGCTGAACAGTTGTGGGAAACAACTATGGATCCAAATCATCGCAGTTTGTTCCAAGTAAAGGTTAATGATGCATCCCAGGCCGATGAAGTTGTGTCTATGTTAATGGGGGATGTTGTTGAACCGCGGCGTGACTTTATTGTTGATAACGCGCTGGATGCAAACCTGGATGTTTAATACGGGGAATAAAATGGCGTCGATAAATGAATTTGGTGAAATTACTCGTAGCAGCGCGCCACAGCGTATCGAAAATGATGCGTTGTGGCGTGAATATCAACAACTGGAATATGAAATTTTTTCGCATAATGATAAAAGTCCAGAAAAATTGGCGCGATTCCAAGAACTGGAAAAACAATTGGGCATAACACAACAAAAAAAGAATGCGTTTATTAATACTAAAAATAAACTGCGTGCCCAAGCGGAACAAACAATGTCTGTTACGCAAATTTTGGAAATGGGTAAAGAGCAGCAAAACGAATAAATGTTTAGTGCTGATTGGTTTTTTTCGCTGGATGCGCGGTTGCGCGAAATGGGATTGGATTCCGATGCGCAATCATTTGATGAAATACGCGAAAATTTATCACATCGGCGGATTTTGGATGCAGATGCGTTTGCTGAAAATTGTGTCTATGTGATTTTGGCGGGCGGTTTTTCACAAAAAACAGCGAAAAAAATTCACGCACAAATTATGAATTTTATTCGTGTGAATGGTGCCGATTTTGATAAACTGTTCGCGATGTTTCATAATAAAAACAAAATTAATGCTGTTTGTAAAATTTGGAATAATCGTGCGCAATTGCGTGATGAGTATTACGCGTTGGATAATCTTGATGCGCGATTGAACTTTTTATCAAAATTGCCGCATATTGGAAAAATTACAGCAAATCATTTGGCGCGTAATCTGGGCGAAGATGTGGTGAAATATGATATTTGGATTCAACGGTTGGGCGTGCTGTATGCACAAAATCCGGCATTAAGCGCGAAAATAGATAATAAAAAATTATGCGATGAAATTAAAAGCGCATGTGATGCGATGTTTGATGATTTGTGCGCGCAAACTGCATTACCACGCGGATATATTGATGTTGTTTTGTGGAAAAGTTCGCAAGCGGGATTGATAAAGGAATTAAAAAAATGAACGTGAAAATTGAACAATCTTGGAAAGACGCATTGGCTGCGGAATTTGATAAAGATTATTTTATCAAGTTAACTGATTTTGTGCGTGGCGAATATTTGGCTGGGCATGTGGTGTATCCTGCGCCGGCTAATATTTTTAATGCGTTTAATTTGTGCCCGCTGGATAATGTAAAGGTTGTAATTATTGGACAGGATCCATATCACGAACCAGGTCAGGCGCATGGATTGTGTTTTTCTGTGTTGCCGCCAACCCCAATTCCGCCGTCTTTGGTGAATATTTACAAAGAAATTCAAAACGACCTGGGGCGGGCGTCGGTTACGCATGGTGATTTGACACGCTGGGCCGAGCAGGGGGTGTTGTTATTAAATTCAACACTTACTGTTGCAGCGCACAGGGCGGCGTCGCACGTGGGACGAGGATGGGAACAATTTACAGATGCGGTTATTCGTGTGGTTGCGGCGCGTGAAAATATTGTGTACATGCTGTGGGGCAGTTATGCCCAGCACAAGGCTGAATTTGTTGACCCGAACAAAAATTTAATTTTGAAAAGTGTGCATCCATCGCCTTTGTCGGCCAGTCGCGGTTTTTTTGGGAATCATCATTTTTCACGCGCGAATGAATATTTAATCGCACATGGGAAAACCCCAATCGAATGGTGATTAAATTTAAAAGTTATATGTGAACCCCGCACCGTAAAATGCATAGGAATAATTTTCTGGGGCGGTGTTGGCGTTGGAAAAATGTTGGACAAATACCTCGATCGCCCAATCGTCATTGATTCTGTAACCGCCAATTAGTTTGAATTGAAATAATAATTTTGCGCCCAGACGGTCGTTTTGTTGTGCCTGTAATCCCATACCTATGCCCGTTGAAAAATACCAATTTTCACCGTGAGCCAGGGCGATATCTTCGGATAAAAATATCATCGGAATTGTAAATTTATCCCAATCCCATCCGTATTTGCGGCCAAAGCCCAATGTTTGACCAATGTTAATTGATTGGCGCGCAGGTATTTTGAAAAATGTTGTTGGTTGTGAATACTGAACGTGCACAAAATAAAATGGAACCAATTGTGTTGGAGGCGGAATTAAAAAACCGCTGTTTACACCCTGGCCCAGGTTAAGTGCAATTTGATTTTTATGTTCACCCATGAATGGGTTTGTGTCAGCCAATGCCACGTGTGTGGCCAAAATTAACGTGCTTAAAGAAATGATGAATTTTTTCATGTGCGGATTGTATCATATAGTATGATAAGATTTCAATAAGAATTTATTAAAAAATATAATGAATTTTTTATGTGTAATTTTGCTGCGGATTGTTTTGCTTGCAATTGGATTTTTCTTTGATATAATGCGGGGCATTGGCGGGATAGCTCAGCCGGTTAGAGCAGCGGAATCATAATCCGCGTGTCGGGGGTTCAAGTCCCTCTCCCGCTACCATCTTGATAAGAATTTAAAAATTTCCACCACAATTATCGTAACGCTTGTGTATGCACCCGATTGTTGTTTTATGAACACCTGGGGTGATTTCATAATAAATGCGACGGCCATCACGACGCGATTTTACAAAATCATCGTCTGATAATTTTTTAAGATATTGTGATACTTTTATTTGTGTAATGCCTGTGTTGTTAACAATTTCTGATACACATGATTCACCATGATAGGTAAGATATTCCAATATTCGCAATTTATCAAAATTTGCAAATAATTTTATCCTGTTGGCAACCATTGTTGTGTAATCTGTGGGCAGAACTTCTTTGTATCCTGCGCGCAAAAATTTAAATTGGTCGGTCATGTGGCCAAACAATTTACGTATGCATACAAATATACTGGCCGGGTAATCGCGACAAATTTCATAGTATACAAATATGCCACGTCTGTGGGTGCGGACAAGTTCTGATTCACGCATTTTACGCAGGGACTGGGATATTATCATTTGTTCTGCGCCAACGCCGTTCGCAATCGCAGACACAGAAGACATGCCGTATACATCCAAGTATTCCAATATGCGTAACCGTAATGGATGCGCAATATAGGTAAGCCCGCGAACAGCGCGTTCCATGATTTCAGGTGGTAATATACATTTAATTTTTACGTCTGATAATTTTGTTTTGGACATAAGTTTCCTGTTGCTTTTCATTAATTAATATAACATCATTTTTTAGGAACGTAAATAACTATTTGACTTTTTAATATGTATGATAAATAATATGTATTGAAAAGTGTATATATTAGAAGGAAGGTAAAATGAAATCTGTGTTCAAGAAAGTTTTAGGCGGAGCATTAGCAATGTTGCCAACGGCGGCGGTGGCGAATCCTGCGTGCCCGATATGCACGATTGCAATTGGGGCCGGGGTTGGTGTTGCTGAATCTTTGGGGGTGCCGTCGGTGGTGGTTGGTATTTGGGCCGGGGCGCTGTTGACGTTGCTGGGGTATTGGATGATTAAATTTTTCGATAAACGTGGGTGGAAGTTTTGGGGCCGTGATGTGTTGTTAATTGGTGTCTCGGTTGCCATGATTGGATTTGCATATGTTGGCGATTTGCAATATACACCACAGGAAATTTGGTCTGTGATATATCTGGATCCGATTTTGTTTGGCGCGTTGCTGGGGATGGTGGTGTTGATAGTGGTTGAGAAACTGTATGAATGGATGAAGCGCAAAAATGGTGGGCATGCACATTTCCCGTTTGAACGCGTTGTGTTGCCTGTTGTTGCGTTGGCGTTGGTCAGTTGGGGTATTTGTTATTGTTTCTGATTATAGTGGGGGGAAATAGATATGGAAAAAATTAAAAATGTAAAAGAATTTGTGGAAAAATTGGATGCCGCAAAAAAGGTTAATCCAAAAGATTTATCGTCTGATCAGGATTTAACGATTGGTATCATGAATCTTATATCAATCGAAGAACATTTGATGTTTTCAGGCGCAAAAACAGGAAAACATGAATTTTATGATTTAATTGATGAAGTGCGGGAACAGCGCAAACAGATGATGCAAAAAATTATTCCTTCGTACGAGGGTGAAGTTTGGTGCATTTCAAAACATTTGTTGGCGGCGTCTATGCGTTTGTTCGAGGTTGGAACCAAGGCTTTGGCCGCCGGTGACAAAGATGGGGCGTATGATTTGTTTGACAGGTCTTATGGTTTGTACTGCATATTTTGGGGGTTAAATATGGGTATGATAAATGGCGGGACCGATGTAAAATGGGTTAAAACAAAAAACAAGCCCGCTGCGGCTGCTGCGCCGCGCGCCGTTCAGAAAAACAAGGGTGAAAAAAACGCCGAAGGCGCGGGAAAAATGTCGCGGTTAAAGCATTGGGTTAAAAACGCAGTTAATTGTTGTATCGAATAATTATGTATGTTTGTTGAACGGAATCCCGCGAATTTCGCGGGATGTTTTTTATCCTTGATTTTTGGTGTGTGGTATTTATAATTGGCGGGTAGTCGTTGCCCTAATAGTCTAGTGGTAAAACACGTCCTTGGTAAGGACGAGTCGCAAGTCCGATTCTTGCTTAGGGCACCAGAGTTTTTTATATTTCTAAGTTTTCTTGATTTTTTTTCTGTGTGTGGTTAATATTTATGTGAATACAAGGTGTTGTAAATGGATTTGGCGCGTTTGGATAAATTACACGATATGATGAAAAAAGGTGTAATCACCAAAAAGGAATTTGATGCGGAAAAAGCCAAGTTAATCTTGTATGATGCCGGGGATACAACACCGCTGGACAGATTGGAAAAATTAAATGATTTGTTGAAAAGCGGGGCAATCAGCCGGGCTGAGTTTAATCAACAGAAAAAAAGACTTATGGAAAATTATGGCGATGATGCGCCAGTGATTACTAAACGGCGGGCGTCTGTGGTGCGACCTGATAATTTGTTTGATGTGCATGGCAGGGATGCTGGAAAATTATATCGTGATACACGCACATTGGGCGAAAGTGTGTCGGCTGTGGGCGCTTTGTTTATGGTACTCGCGTTCTTTATGATGGCGGGCTTTATTGGCCAGGAATTAGTTTTATTACATGTGTTCGGTTTTTTTGTCGGGTTGGCTGTGCTGATTTATGATTTTGTGTTTTTGAATAAATTGGTTGCGCCACGTGAATTGCCATTGGTTGCACAATTGGTGTTTGCTTGTGTGTGCTGTGTGGTGCCGTTCATAGGAATTCCTGTTGGAATATCGATATGGTTGACAGCGCGTGAAGGCTTTTTGTATGATGATTACTGTAAATATCAAAAGGGGCATGGCGAAAAAGTTGTTGGCGGTGTTGTATCGTTGTGGCAACTGGTGGTAAATATTATTTCTTGGGTGTTGTATGTAATTACTCTGGTGATATTTTTAATTTGGCAAACTGTGGTTTAACAACAGGAGATGGATAATGATATTTTTGATAGGATTAGTTTATTTTGTTGTAATAGCTTTTTGTATCGCTTTTACGATTTTTCTGTGTATGGTGCCTGGAATTATCGCGAAATCGCGCGGTATTACCGACAGTGAACGAACAACAATTATTGTGTTGGCGTGGTGTGGGTTGTTAACTATGTTTATTACATGGTGGATTGCGTTGGTTTTGGCTTTGGTTTGGCAACCAAAAACATGGGTTAATAAAGAAAAACCAAAAGTTGATAATGTTTCTGATTTAGATGATTTGCAAAAATTGCACAAGTTATATAAGTCGGGTGCGTTGACACAAAAAGAATATGAAAATTTAAAAAAAGATATTTTAAAAGACATGTAAAAGAAAGGAGAAAACAATGGCAACAAAAAATGAAACAAATTCGCTGAAATTCGCTTTGGTTGAATTTTGGAAAAATATCGTTGGTTATGGACGTTCTTCGCGGGCTGAATTTTGGTGGGCAATGTTGTTTTATTACTATTTGCCAATGATTGTATTAACCATTATAGGAGAGATAGTTTTTGCGATTTCACATAATGATGCGGTTATGGGTATTTTCGCTTTGTTACAAGCTTTGATTTGTTTGGCGACAATTGTTCCAATTTTTTGCGTGTCGGTGCGGCGCTTGCATGATGCAGGGCATTCTGCGTGGAACTTGTTATGGTTGCTTTTGCCTGTGTTCGGGTGGATTGTTTTGTTGGTGTTCTGGGTTGAACCAAGTGAACCGGGTAAAAATAAATATGGCGAAGCACTTGTAAAATAATTAATTACCCCCAAAAATGGGGGTTTTATCTTGCATTCATAAAAAAGTGGGTATAGAATAGGCAAAGCAGGTTGAAAATCTGTTAAGTTTTTTTGGGCGCGCGGATGATGATGTGACTGACAACCACGGAGTGCGCAAAACCCAGTGAAAGTGATAAATCGGGGTGGCACCGCGCAATTTTATTGCGCCCCTGAATCAAAAAATGGGTGCCGTTTTTTATTTGATGGTGCCCGAAACAAAAAAGGGACCAAAATGTTATCGTTAAAATCTAAATACAGAACGCACACATGTGGTGAATTGAATAAATCAAATGTGGGCGAAACAATTACTTTGTCTGGGTGGGTGCATCGCAAGCGCGATCATGGGGCTTTGTTGTTCGTTGATTTGCGTGATAATTACGGTATTACACAATGTGTGTTTGATGGTGGAAATGCCGAAATGGAACGTGTGCGGCCGGAATCTGTGATTCAAATTACGGGGACGGTTGTGGCGCGCACGGCGGATGCGGTGAATGATAAAATCCCAACAGGGGAAATCGAAGTTCATGTGACTGATTGGAAAGTTTTAACTAATTCCGAAGTTTTGCCTTTCCAGGTTTTTGGCGATGACGACAGTGTCGCAGAAGATTTACGTTTAAAATATCGTTACATCGATTTGCGTCGTGAATCTTTGCACAACAATATTTTAATGCGCAACCGCATGATTAAATTTATTCGCGATAAAATGTGGGAAATGGGATTTTCAGAATTTCAAACCCCAATTCTTACTGCGTCCAGTCCAGAAGGCGCACGCGATTTTATTGTGCCTTCGCGGAATCATCATGGCATGTTTTATGCGCTGCCCCAGGCACCACAACAATTTAAACAATTGTTACAAATTTCTGGGTTCGATCGCTATTTCCAAATTGCGCCGTGTTTTCGTGATGAAGACTTACGTTCCGACAGATTATTGGAATTTTACCAGTTGGATTTGGAAATGTCTTTTGTCGATTTGTGTGATATCCAGGCGGTTGGCGATACTTTGATGCCGCAAATTATTCGCGAATTTGTGCCTGGTGCAAAAATATGCCCGGATATTCCACATATTTCATTCGAAGAAGCAATGCTGAAATACGGAACGGATAAACCTGACTTGCGCAACCCAATTGTTATTGCCGATGTAACAGAAATATTCCGTGAATCTGATTTTGGTATTTTTGCAAATGCAATTGAAAATGGCGCTGTGGTGCGTGCGATTCCAGCCCCGAACAGTGCCGACAAACCGCGTTCATGGTTCGATAAATTGGGCGATTATGCCGTTAAAGAATTAGGACTGGGCGGATTGGGATACATCGTTTTTGCAGCCGAGGCCAAAGGCCCAGTTGCCAAAAAATTGGATGCAGACAGAATTGCAAAACTGCATGAAATAGCAGGTGACGATTCTTCGTTGTTCTTTATTTGTGATGCGCCGGAAAATGCAGCCAAGGCCGCAGGTAAGTTACGTATAAAGTTGGGTGAAGATTTGGGGTTGATTGATGAAAAAGAATTCCGGCTGTGCTGGATAGAAGAATTCCCGTTCTTTGAAGCTGACGAAGAATCACCAACAGGATTGGCGTTTACTCATAATCCTTTTTCATACCCAATGGCAACTTTGGAAGAATTAAAAACAAAAGATCCGTTGTCTATCAAGGCTGCACAGTTTGATATGGTGTTAAATGGTGCAGAAATTTGCAGCGGCGGATTGCGTAACTTTAATCCAGATGTTATGTTGCGCTGTTTCGAAATCACCGGTTATGATGATGAAACAGTTAAACAAAAGTTTGGCGGAATGTATACGGCTTTCCAATATGGCGCGCCACCGCACGGTGGATGTGCATTTGGACTGGACAGATTGGTGCAAATTATGTTGGGTGAACCAAATCTGCGATCTGTTGTTGCATTCCCAACAAATCAACGCGGACAGGATTTAATGATGGGCGCGCCGGGACCGGTGACGGAAATGCAACTGCGCGAAGATCATATTCAAGTTCGCAAAAAAGGATAAAATTTTTATTCTTTTATAAAAAAACAGGCCTTTTAAATGGCCTGTTTTTGTTTGGGAAATCATACCTGTGTTAATTTTTGGGCGGCTGAAATATACTTTAATATCCAGTGGGGTAACAGATATGAATCCAGAAATAGATAAACTGGCGCAGGTGTTAAAACTTTCTGCATATCAGAAAAATGTTTTGAAATCTCATCCCGAGGTATATAAATTTTCCGGATTGGTAAAACGCGGGTGTGTTTTATATGCGCCGCGGGTGGCAAAATCGCATGTTGTGTTGGAATTTTTTTTGCGCATGGTTTATGGACGGTCGGCCGATTTAATCGGGGAAGATAAAATGCTGGTGCGACGTACGCGTGGCATAGATTTTCGTGCACATGGCTTTTACAGCGCGCCAATCGGGCAATACAGATATTATGCAGATGAACATGGAAATATTATCCCACGTGCACAATTTATGCGCGAAACACTGCATTGATTAATCAGAATTTGTTGTGCGTTTTAATGAAATCACGCATAAACGTTGCATCAAAATTCATCATGATGTCAGATAACGAATATTCACGCGTGCCATTTGGATTAATTGTTAAATCAATTGGCGCGGGTACAGGTGATGTGCCACGTAATACCAAATTCAAAGTCGCACGCATTGCACCATCTGCGATTTCGATATTGCCTGAGATATCTGTATGACGCAGGCGCAATTCAACAGGTGATGTTGTTTCGAAATCACCGTGTTTATAATTGCCAATTAAACGCATTGTTTTAATCGCTGATTCACCGCCATCCAGTGCATAGGACAGGGCGTATTCTGCATTAAATGTGTTTATCTGATTTGCAGATGCAAAGAAATCATCCACACCCAAACCAATTAAATATCCACCTGTGAAAGTTAAATCAACATCGCCATTCAAATTGTATTCCAAATCATGTGCAATGTTTCCAAATGTGTGCATGTTTATTTCACCCGTGACCATGCTGTCGCGGATGTTCAACGGCATTTGTTGTTCAAGCAATGTGCCATTTAAAACAAATTTATTTAATTGCGCAAAAATATCATATCTGTTGCCGCGGCGTGAAAATGTGGCCAATAAATTTCCACGTTCACGGTCTGTGATTGAAAATGTTTGTATGTCTGGCTTTAATGAATACACAAAATTTTTAAACATATTGCCGTTATAAACAAGTGCGTCCGCCGACAAGGATATGTTTACAGGTAATATAAATGGTATTGTAATTGGTGATGTGGTTAAAAAGCCAAGTTCTTCGTAATTATCCAGATAATTTTGATTAAGAAAATCATCCAGATTCAATATGTCTGTGCGTAATGTTATGTTGTTGCCGGCCAAGCTGCCATGGAATGTGTGACCCGCGATTTTTATTTCCAGATTTGATACTGTTTCGCCGCTGTATGTGCCAGATACTGTGTATGCCAAGTTATTGAATGCCTGTAAATCTGTGCCAGGGAACCAATCTTTGGCATTTTGACCGGCGATAAAGAAATATGTGTCTGATAAATATAACTCCCAACGTTTGGAATCAGGCACAAAGTGCATCATTGGACCATCCCATGTGAAATTGCCAATGGCAGCCCGCATGAAAGATGGTATTTGTTTTATACTGGGGTCAAGCCAGAATAATGTTTTATCGTTGGCAAATCTGTATTGCGGAATAATTTTGTCGCCATCGATTTCATATGTGCCGGCAACGTCTGCGAATTCAAAGTCTATTTTTCCGCGAGGCGCAAATTTTAATAAATCTTTTATTGCATCTGCGCGGTCGGGGGAATGTTTTTCAGAAAACACCAATAAATCAAAATTCTGTGGCGACACTGATATCGCACCAACGTAATCACCATATGAAAACTTTTCGCAGCGCCATGCATTTGGAGTGCCGGAAAACAAGCATACAGCAGGTGCGCCTTTGTAAGGCATGGTTATCATTAAATCATGTGCGCCGTTTGCATCAATTTTGCCGCCATTTATTGCGATGTCGTCTGCAATAATATTTTCCAATTGTAATTCGTCGCGTGTGCCTGTGGCATCAATCGACAAATGGTTAAATGTTTTTGTGCCGAATGTAAGTTCACCTGTAAAATCCAAATCGAATTTTGTTTGATAAAATATTCGTGACGGTTTCGTTAAAAATGATAAATCGTATGA
>JADINE010000043.1 GCA_017694175.1 Candidatus Enterousia excrementavium
CAGATAACCGGTATCATTGATTGGGAATACGCCAGTTTTGATTCATTAAAACGGGAATTTTTTGGAATCTTTCGGGTGCGAAAAAAAATGCGTCTGACTGATATTGCGCCAATCGCAATGTGGGAATATTACCAATTGCGTGATGCACATGTCCCAGGAAGGAAAGGAAACAAATCTGTTTCAACCCAGGGAAAAAAGAATGAAAAAAAATAATAAAAAACAAACTGCGGCACAACGCGTTTTTTCGTCGTATACTACGTATATTTCAGAAACAGTTATCGAAACATACGGACCATCTTATGCAAACCAAGAAACTATGCGAAACACATGGCGCAACAAAATTCCGTATACTGATGAAATAGCTGATTTTTTAGTATTCAAAACGAATATGTATATAAGATTCTTGGACGCACGGGATTCTAATTCCACCAATCCGCAATTCTTGCAGGCATTAACTCATTTAATCGCGGATTATTTGTCGGCGTATACTATGCACAGCCCGAAAAAATTAACGCGAAAAAAGGCAAAAGAAATTTTAAATAAATTGCTGTATGATAATTCTGCATATATTCAAAATCTGTTGGAACGCCAGGCTATGGAACGCAATGCACGTGATGCACGACACACCAGTGCATACAAACATCCAAATGGAAACAAGAAAAAAAGACAGCAACAATCCGCAAAACACAAATTTGCAGAAAAACAAAATCAAAAACAGGCGACCGTTATCGAAATTATTATCAAACAACGATAGTTGTTATTTAATTGCGTGATTAATTTCCAAATCGGCGACGAACTGCGTGCGGAACCAAGTTCGTTGCCGTTTTGCATATTGGTTTGTTTTGGTTATCCACATCGCAACGCAATCATCACGCGAAATCTCCCCGCGCAGATATGCACACAATTGCGCCGCACCAATCGCACGTGATGCATCCCAGTTGGCGGCGATTATTGCGCGCGCTTCGTCCAATGCGCCGCCCGCCACCATTTTTGGAATGCGCGCCGCAATGCGCGGACGCAATTCGGACATATCTGGGTTAATTAAAATTTTGTACGGGGTTGGGGTAATCGCGCCACTGCGGGGTGATTTTTGCCATTCGGTTAAATGGCACCCTGTTTCCAAGAACACTTCCACCGCGCGGGCAACACGTTGTGGGTCGGTTGCGGTAAATTCAGGCGGCAACATTTTTCGCGCGGCGTCCAAATCGGTCGCCACCATTTCGCGGGCACGCGCGCGATTTTCAGGCGATATTTCCGGCATTGGCGAAATGCCGTTTATTATCGCGTTCATGTAATATCCAGTGCCACCGACAAAAATCGGTGTGCGCCCCGATGCCAGCGCAGCATCATATTCGCTGCGCGCCATTTGCAGATAATCCGCCACACTGATTTGCGCCGACAACGGCAATATGGAAAACAACCGATATGGCACACCATCGATTTCATCAGAAACATCCCGGCCGGCGAACGGACTGGCCGATATGTTTTCGATACCACTGTAAATTTGCACACTGTCGCAATTAATAATCACACCGTTGTGTTCACGCGCCAAACGGTGTGCATATTCACTTTTGCCCGATGCGGTTGGGCCTGTGACAATAAAAGATGTATGTTTTTCAACCATTTGCGTCAATTATAAACGCGCACGCCCCGGATTTCAAGCATAACACTGTGACACAAATTTCAGATTGAACATTTTTCATATCGCGTTATAATACCACCCGTCCAATAATAGTAAAAAACGAAAGGAATAAAAATATGTCAAAAGTAAGAGTTGCTATTAACGGTTTCGGTCGCATTGGCCGCTTGGTTTTGCGCGCGGCATTGATGTCTGGCCGTGATGATATCGAATTTGTTGCAGTAAACGATTTGGCGCCGGCTGAACAAAATGCGTATTTGTTGCAGTACGATTCTGTGCACGGCAAATTGCCGAT
Source organism: Candidatus Enterousia excrementavium (assembly GCA_017694175.1). Lineage (GTDB taxonomy): Bacteria > Pseudomonadota > Alphaproteobacteria > Rs-D84 > Rs-D84 > Enterousia > Enterousia excrementavium. Next base: position 1,935 of record JADINE010000043.1, read on the forward strand.
GGACGTTAAACTGGATGGCGAATACATCGTTGTTGGCAATCAAAAAATTAAATGCATTGCTGAAAAAGATCCGACCAAATTGCCATGGCGCGATTTGGATATCGATGTTGTTATGGAATGCACAGGTATTTTCACAGCCGCTGAAAAAGCGCGCGTGCATTTGGATCAAGGCGCAAAGCGCGTTTTGGTTTCTGCTCCGTCTGCGGGTGCGGATAAAACGATTGTGTTCGGTGTTAATCAAGATACTTTAACATCAGATGATTTAATCGTTTCCAACGCATCGTGCACAACAAATTGCCTGGCCCCGGTGGCCCAGGTTTTGGATGATACGTTTGGCATCGTGTCTGGGTGGATGACCACTGTACACGCATACACAGGCGATCAGCAATTGTTGGATAAAAATCACAAAGATTTCCGCCGTGCACGTGCGGCCGGGCTGTCCATGATTCCAACCAGCACCGGCGCAGCCAAAGCAATTGGTTTGGTGTTGCCGAAATTGGCGGGCAAACTGGATGGCATGGCCATTCGCGTGCCAACCCCGGACGTATCCGTTGTTGAATTGGTTGTGAATTTGGAACGCGACGCCACGGTTGAAGCTGTGAACAACGCTATGCGTGCAGCGGAATCAAAAACATTCGGATATAACGAATTGCCGATGGTTTCCGTTGATTTCAAAGGCGATATGCACAGTTCAATTTTCGACGCATCGCAAACCAAAGTGTTGGGCGACCGTTTGGTGCATGTAACCGCATGGTACGACAACGAATGGGGATTTTCCAACCGCATGGGCGACACAGCCGTAGCGATGGGAAAATTAATCAAATAAAAAACGGGGCGAATGCCCCGTTTTTTATGTTACAAATTACAAGGTTGACCGCGTACCAAATCATCAAACGCAGTGTTCGTGGCGATTGTGTCCGCCGCCGCCAATGTGGCGTATTCGTTGTTGCCGTAATCTGTTGTTTTTTTACCGTTCAAATATGCGGTTGCAATGTCGACAACCGTTAACAGGTATTTCATGTTCGCCGCAACCTGGGGATTTTCCAATGCAGGATTATATGGTAAATTAATTCCCCAGCGATCCAGCAATAATTTGTGCACGTATTCCACATTTACTATTTCCGCCGCATGCGCAAACGGCACAAACATAAATAATGCAAATATCACAGACAAAAATTTACGTAACATTCCATCCCCCCGCTGAAAACAAACCACCGTTTGTTTTCGGTATACAAAAAAATAAAAAATCCCGGTACTCCGGGGGTTGTGGGAACAACAAAAAACCACACTTAAACGGTGGTTTGTTTTCAGCATTTTTTACACCATCAATATACAAAAAATCATTAAATACTGTCAATTGTAAAAAGATTTTGGGCGATGTAATAAAACATTAATTTTATAAAAAAACTGCTTGCATTTATTCCAAGAACAGTATAATATATGCCTTGCTGTTTGGGGTTGTAGCTCAGCTGGTTTAGAGCGTCTGCCTGTCACGCAGAAGGTCGCGGGTTCGAGCCCCGTCAATCCCGCCAGTTTTTTTCGCCACTGTTTAGGTGGCTTTTTTTATTGCGATTTTATGCTTGATAAAAATCCGCAAAAGCCGTAAAATACCCGTAACAGCGTGTGAATTATTATGCCGAATCCAAACGCTGGTTTTTTATTTGCGTTTTTATTACTGAAAAAGCCCCCGTTTTATGCATCTTTTATCCTTTCTGTGACGCCCAATGTAAACCAGCGTTTCTATTCAACGCGTATTATCGGCGTGGCGATATTTGCAACATATTTTACAATTTTTCCAATCGGCGCAAATGCGATTACATCACTGCGTTCCTGTGTTGGTGGGATAGCTAATGGACAGGCCTGTACCAGTGACGCCGATTGCCCGGGGGGAAGGTGCGTTTTTGGCGGCGGTGACGGCGGCGACATAGTCCGATTTTGCTGTACAATTAATGGGGTTACTTGCGGCGCCCCCGAAGGTCAAACATGCGAAGAAGCCTGCGCGGAATGTTATTGTGATCCTTGCCCAGAAGCCGATAACGAGTGGAGTATAAATCTTGCCCAACCATATGAATCACGAATTACTGGGTATCTAAGACCCGAAGGCTCGTGCGATTGCATACCCATGTATCAATATCGGTGTAAAGCAAAATATTTCGGTACGGATGATTTTGGAAATGCGGTTTCTGCGATAATGATTCCAACTTGCACAATTTGCCCGGTGCCCAAAGATGCATTGTATGTTCCCGAAGGTGAACTCGTATTGCCAGGCGAAACCGGCGTAACCAGCGACCCCGGCAGCCCCGATGTAACATATTGCTATGTTAAAAGTGGGTTTTCTTTCGAAGATTCCATGGGGGTATATATGTTCACAAACGATTGCAATTATACGGAATAATATTCTGTTGATATATTTGATCGAATTGCTATACTTATGCTGAACTTAACAAAGGGGAAAACATGAACATCAAATCTTTTGCGATGATTGCTGGCGTGTTGGCGTTGGCGGCCTGTGGCGATAATACGCCAAACCCAGAAGTGTTAAAAGGCACAAATTTCATTTCTGCGGGTGCGGGCGCTGATATTACGCTGTCGTTCGATGCAAACGAAATGCGCGTTAATGGCCAAGTGGTTAACCTGTACAACGGCACGTACGAAGCCGAAGGCAACAAAATCAAATTCGGTCCACTTGCATCAACTATGATGATGGGGCCAATGGATGCTATGCAGACTGAACAGGATTATTTCCAATTCATGTCGACTGTTGAAACATACGATTTAACCGATGGGCGTTTGACATTGCGCAATGCCGAGGGCAAAGAAATCGTGTTCCAACAGGTTGAACCTGTCGCAGAAGTTGTCGAAGAAACAGCAGAAGTCGTCGAAGCCAACGCCGCCACAGAAGATGTGCCGGCAGACGCAGTTGCAATTCCAGTGGCTGCACCAGACACGGCGGCGGTGGCTGAATAATACAGGCAAACAAAATTTAACCGGCAATATTGACTTGACAACAGTTCAAATGCCGGTTATAATTTGCCGGCGTTTTGGATTGAATAGATTCAAAAACACCGGCAGTTTTGGCCCCATCGTCTAGAGGCCCAGGACACCGCCCTTTCAAGGCGAGAACACCAGTCCGAATCTGGTTGGGGCTGCCAAAATAAATAACGACCCGAATGGGTCGTTTTTTATTTTGATGTCTGTCCCCCAGATTTGAACTGGTACAGT
>JADINE010000044.1 GCA_017694175.1 Candidatus Enterousia excrementavium
GATATATCCCAAAGTATGTATCCAAACGCGTTTCATGTTGATTGTTCCCCCGTCTAAAAACCACGTTTAAATTCGGTGTTTTTTTTGGGGGGGGGATTAAAAAATCCCAGAAATCTGGGATTTTTACAAAAATAAAAAAGCCACACTTAAACGGTGGTTCATTTTCGGCATTTGTTTGAACGTATTATACCCCAGAATCCACCACGTTGTCAACGGTATTTTTTGTGGTTTGTTATCGACCGTTTGGATTCGGCGAAATAGGAAATTAAAAAAATCCGCCAATCGGCGGATTTTTTGTTGATGATTTGCAATATTAATCATCGATTTTTGCGTATTCACAGAAACCTTCGTTTGTGTCACAGCGGGAAATTGTGCCCTCGCTGATGAAGTATCCCTGGGGATGCAGGCATGCCGGGCATACTTTTGGTGCCTCGGTACCGATGTGCCACATGCCGCAATTTGTGCAACGCCACATAACAACTTTGTCCTGTTTGAACAATGTGCCAGATTCAATTGCGTCAATTAACGCGCGATAGCGGGATTCATGATAACGTTCCGCATAGCCAATGTTTTTCAAAACTTCGGCGATGGAATCGAATCCTTCCTGGGCTGCGATTTGCGCAAATTTCGGATACATATTGGTGTTTTCATCATGTTCACCATATGCAGCAGCCTGTAAATTTTCCAACGTAGTGCCGATTTTACCCGCAGGATATGCAGCGGTTATTTCCAATTCGCCACCTTCCAAAAACTTGAACAGGCGCGACGCATGTTCTTTTTCTTGTTCGGCTGTTTCCAGGAAAATTTTGCTGATTGCCTGATACCCTTCGTCTTTGGCGCGTGATGCAAAAAATGTATAGCGATTACGTGCCTGGGATTCGCCGGCAAACGCAATTAACAGATTTTTTTCTGTCTGGGTTCCTTTTAATGATGCCATGATATGGTTCTCCTTTGACTTGTTAATTTGACGGACAAAATCTTAACAGATAATTTTTCAAAAATCAATTTTTTTGCAATTGTTTTTTGCATGCAATACTGTGGATTAAATCTTTGTATTCATCATACAAGCGTATGCCCATAAATGCCCGCGCTTCGGCAATTGTGTGACCATATGACCAATATGTGCCACGGTCGGTTTTGTATTTAGCAACAACCATGTCAAAACGTGGTGCCAATGGACCGTAACAATTGTATGCCAACAGCGCTGCTTGGTAATATTCAAAAAAAGTTTTTTCTGCGTGCTGGATGCGTTGGCCCAAAATCATTTGCCGATCGCGAATTTTAGTTATTTTGTATTTAAAATCATCTTGGACCCGCCACAGGCCACCAATGAATTCGACGTTGTGTTCCGGCACATCGCGCAAAGGAATACGCGATTCATCTGATTTATATGCAACAGTGTTTGTCGCGCATGATTGTGTGTATAAATTGTGTTTTTCTGTCGCGGTTGTATACTGCGCCAATGGGTTTTTATTTATCATTTGTTTCTGCTTTTTCTTGTTCGATGAATTTACGTTCGATTGCAGAAATCAACTCCCCTATTCCCAACCTTCCTGCGGCACTGATTATGAATATTTCAGGTTTCTTTTTTCGGCCGAATGATTTTTTAAATGCGGCCATGCGTGTTTCTAAATCTTCTGGTGAAATGGCGTCCATTTTGTTTATAACCACCATTTCGGGTTTATTTATTAAATCGCCACCATATGAATCCATTTCGTGACGGATTGCTTGGTATCGGGCGGCCCAATCCTGTTCCGTGCCGTCAATTACATGTAATATCATTTTTGTGCGTTCGGCGTGACCCAAGAATCTGTCGCCCAGGCCGACGCCTGTGTGTGCACCTTCGATAAGGCCGGGCAAATCCACCAGCACGAATTCGCGGTTGTGTGCGTACATAACACCCAATTGAGGGTTTAGTGTCGTGAACGGATAATTCGCGATTTTTGGGCGCGCGGCTGTGACCGCGGATAACAGTGTTGATTTGCCTGCATTTGGGAAGCCAACCAGACCAATGTCTGCGATTAATTTAAGCCGCAATACAACAGTGCGTTCTTCGCCCGGCAGGCCGTCGTTAGCCTGACGCGGGGCGCGGTTTGTGGGACTTTTGAAATGCAAATTGCCCCACCCGCCGTTGCCACCACGCGCGGCCAGATATTCCATTCCGTCAACATTCAAATCGGCGTATTCTATTTCTTCGTTTTCAGATAAAATAACCGTGCCCGTTGGAACAGGCAAAACAAGCGTTTCGCCCGACGCGCCTGTACGCATTTTTCCCATGCCGTTTTCGCCCCGCCCGGCCGCGAAATTTGTTTTGTAACGATAATCAATTAAAGTGTTTACATTGGGCACCGCACGAAATATAACATCACCACCACGGCCGCCATCACCACCGTTGGGGCCGCCGAATTCAATGTATTTTTCGCGGCGGAAACTGGCACTGCCGTTGCCGCCATCACCCGCCCGAATATGAATTTTTGCCTTGTCTAAAAATTTCATCGTTTTTCCATTTTACCCGTTGATGCCGCGTATCCTTACTAACTTGTTCTAAACTCCTCGCTAATAACGCTCGTCGTTAAGAACCGTTATGTGCGGATTCGCGGCGGAAACTGGCACTGCCGTTGCCGCCATCACCCGCCCGAATATGAATTTTTGCCTTGTCTAAAAATTTCATCGTTTTTCCGTTATTTTTTGCCATTATAACTTAAAAACTTGCATTTGCCACCATAAATATTATAATTATCCTTGTCGCGAAAGCGATGATGATTCTGAATCCGTTGCGGAATAGTCGTTTTGGACTGGGGGGCGGTACCCCACAGCTCCACCAGAAAGATTCATGGGGCTGACATAGTTTCGACAGGCGCAGTAAAGGCAAATCGGTTGAATCCGACGTGGCGTCGTTAAAAGCCGAATAAAAACTGAATGGCGATAGAATCGCTGCGAACGACAACGTTCGCCTTGCAATGGCTGCCTAATTGGCGTTTGGGTATAATTGGCGATTGTTAGTTATATCCGTTTAGCTTATTGCGGGGCTGCTGGGTGCCCGGCAACAGAAACCCAGCATTTTTATACGCTTGTAATAATTTTTGTAACGAAAGGAATTAATATGTTTGGAAAAGTTAAAAAAGTATTCTTTACGGGTATGTTTGGATTTTTGTATTTGTCGTTTATTGCTCAGGTTGTTTATGTTTTGGGTTGGGTTTCTGCCTGGGATGATAAATTTGTATGCTTGGGATTTTTAGCACTGGAATGGTTGGTTTTAATTGCAGCGCGTTATTTGTCGAAACGTTCCAGCAACAGTGCACAATACAACGGGTATAACGGTCGTCGCCGTTAAGTTGCGGTAAAAGAAATTACCAGGTTCCCGTTGAAAGGGAACCTTTTTTATGGGGCTTGAAAATCAATTAAAAAACTCTTATATTAGAAACACTATGAAAAACTATATTTTACCCTTTCGTGATTATGTTGTGCATCCGGGATTGACTGTTCCGGTGTATGTGGATAATCCTGCATCTGTGGCGTGCATCGAAGCGGCGGCTGCGGCGGGACAAAAAGTTGTTATTGCACCGCAACATTCGTGGTCGTATCCGGCCACTGCGGATGATTTGTATGATGTGGGAACACTGGGTGATATTGCCCAGGTTTTGCGTATGCCAGATGGCACTTTGCATACAATCATTCGGACAACAGATGTTGTTAATTTAACAGATGTTACAATGGAAAAAGGTCTTTTTATGGCCGATGTTACGCCATTGGAATTTGTTGACGACAGTGGGTTGAATCAAACGATTGCGTTGCGGGACAAAGTTGCCGAAAATATCCAGGCTTTGTCCGTTTCGCGTAAATTCAAAATTGATAAATTGCGTGCTATTATTCAAAACTATCCGATGGCGGCTTTTATTGATTCTGTGATGCAGTCAATCGATTTGGATATGGATGACGCTGTGCGTATTTTGCGCGCGTTGTCGTGGCGGGAAAAGTTGATGATGTTATTAGAACACATTAATTTGATGGCTGAAACCGCAAAAATAGAAAATTCAATTAATCGCCGTATCCAGCAACAAATGGAAAATGGTCGACGCGAAGCAATATTACAGGAAAAAATGCGTGCCATTCAGCGCGAAATGGGTGATGACAGCGAAGAAATGGATACAGAAAATTTGCGTAAACGCATTGAACGATCTGCTATGCCACGTGACGCAAAAGACAAAGCGCTGTCTGAATGGAAACGTATGCGCAGTATGTCGCCTATGTCCAACGAAGGCGGATTGTTAAAGACTTACATAGAAGAATTGCTGGCTATGCCGTGGGACAAGTCTGATAACGCGCCAATTGATTTGAAAACTGCACGTGATGTGCTGGATTCACAGCATTCTGGGATGCAACCGGTAAAGGAACGCATTTTGGAACACATTGCTGTTATGAAAAAAACTGGTGGTAATCATGGCAGTATATTGTGTTTTGTTGGGGCACCGGGTGTTGGTAAAACATCGTTGTGTAAATCCATTGCCGAAGCGTTGGGTCGAAAATATCAGCGTATTTCGTTGGGCGGCATTTCTGACGAGGCGCATTTCCGTGGGCACCGCAAAACTTATATCGGGGCGCAAACTGGGCGCATTATGGATGCGTTAAAGCGTTGCAAATCAAATAATCCTGTGATCGTTTTGGATGAAATCGATAAAATGGGGCGCGATTGGCGTGGAGATCCTGAATCCGCGTTGTTGGAAATTTTGGATCCTGAACAAAACAAAACTTTTCGCGATCATTATTTGGAAGTTGACTTTGACCTGTCGAATGTTTTGTTTATTGCAACCGCAAACAGTTTGAATATGTCTAATGCGTTGAAAGACCGTATGGAGATTATAGAAATTCCCGGTTACAGCGAAGATGAAAAAGTTCAAATCGCACGTGAACACCTGATTGCGCGTGCAGCGACAGATACTGGGTGGAATACAGAAAATGTTGTGATAAGTGATGATGCATTGCGCCATCTGATTCGTAATTATACGTCCGAAGATGGGGTTCGTGAACTGCAACGTGAATTAACTGCTTTGTTGCGTCGCACTTTGTTGGAACATGATTGTATGGATGTAAAAACTGAATTTACACCGCAAAAGATTGATGAATTATTGGCTGTGCGGAAATCTGCCACTTTGGCAAAACGCATAGGGTTTGGCGTACGGGCGTAAATGGTGAATAAAATGATTCTTGTAATTAACACATCGGGAAATGCGTTGGAATTCGTGTTGGGCGATAAATATGCGCATGTTGATGCGGATAAACAGTCTGTTGCCATGCCCGTGGAATGTGAACGTTTTTTGCATGAATGCGGTGCAGATTGGCACGATTTAACCGCGATTGGTGTTGTGGTTGGACCGGGCAGTTTTACTGGAATTCGTTTGGGAATTGCCTATGCCAAAGGTTTGGCGTTGGGGTTAAATATTCCCGTTGTGCCGGTAAATGCATTTGAATTATATTTGTATGATACACCGGACGCATTCGTTGCGATTGATTCTGGACGTGGGGATTTCTTTGTGGGTGCCAATGGGTTGGAACCTTGTACAATGAATATCGACGAAGTTGAAACAAAACAAATGAATTGGGCGCGTACAGTTGGACACAAGTCTTTTAATTTAATGAACGCAACAAAAATTGTTGAGCAAAAATTAAATAATAAAAGTCAGGAACCTGTGGTGCCGATGTATTTGCGCCCCAGTTATGCGGAACAAACACATAAAGATGCTGAATGAACTGGCAAATCTTCATCGCGCATGTTTCCCAAGTAAGCCTTGGGCGGAATCTGATTTTGCAGATTTGAAAAAGTCGGGATGTGATATTATGGCCAGTCAAAATGGTTTTGTGGTGTGGCGTGTTGTCGCGGACGAGGCTGAAATTATCACAATTGGTGTGCATCCAGATGCGCGGCGTGGCGGAATTGCGGCCGCTATGCTGGCATTAGTTGAAAATGATGTAAAAGCACGTGGTGGCAAAAAAATATTTCTGGAAGTTGCGGAAAATAACGCCCCTGCCCGTGCGTTGTATGAAAATAATGGATATAACCGCATTGGGGTCAGACCAAAATATTATGACGGTATTGATGCAATTTTGATGGAGAAAAAGTTATGACGTGGGTTCCCAGCAGCGCAACAATTATTCAACGTGTGCCAAAATCTGATAAGGCGCCCCATGGGGCAATAAATGTAACTGATATTCCTGTGAATACGCCTGCGTTCGTGGTTTTTGGAGGCGAGTTGACTGTTAATGCCCGTGGGGCGAATTCTTATGCAAAAATATTAAAAAACGCGTTGGCTGAAAATGGTGTGTTCGGGATAAATGTGTATTCTGTGGCGTATCGTTTTGGTTCACGCAACCCGGTGGTGGAACGTACTGAACAGTTCAAAATTGCTGGGCGTCGTTTGCGCCAAGGCCCAATTGTGCAAGACCAATATAAAAAAGTAATGTTGGAAATGCGGGCAAATGAATCTGTGCCAAATTATGTGCAGCAATTGTTTGATATTTTGTTGCGGCCGCGCATCGTTGATGCAAACGGAGGCCGAGTTAGCCCAAACGATGCTATGAAAAATTTACAACGAATTAAATTTTTTACACATTGTCACGGTGCATCGGTTGTGTGGCAAATGGGAAATTTAATGGCTGATGAAATGTTGCATTTGGGATATACCGCAAATGATATACATGCTATACAACAGGAATTAGTTGTGATTCAGCATAATCCTGTTGCACCGTTAACAAAACAAAGGTTTAACGCAATATCGTTTGCTTCGGCCGAAGATACCATGATGCGAAATCACAACAATCTGTTTGCTGATTGGATGTATGAAAATTCTGCTGATATTGTGCCATGTTTTTTTGATTCGGAATATGGAAAGATTTTTATTGGTGGGCATCTGAAAGAACTGGCATTCAAAGAACATGATTTAACCGGATTGTTAAAATCTGATGATGAAAAATGGCCGCTGACACCCGATGGCGAAATTATTTTTGGTGCAGAACGAAATGCTTTGGCGCGCGCCGCACAAAGCGCAATAAATGGCACGGCTGTGATGTCAGTAGATCAATTGGTTGACGGAAACGGTATTGATACAGACAGTTTGCGTCGTAATGGCGAAATGTTGTATAACATTATGCTGGCTGATATTCGTCAACAAATGAAAGCACGCGGCAATCAAAAATAACATCACGCGGACGCAATGGCGATGCAATGTGCATATCGGATGCACTGCGGGTGCGCGATAATGCAACATATGTTTGGCCATGCGCAAATGCGCCGCGTGAAATATCAACTACAACTGCATCAAGTGTTTTTCCCTGGGCTTTGTGAATTGTCATTGCATAGCCCAGATTTAATGGGAATTGTTTAAAACTGCCGACTTCGTTTTCCTGTAATCGATCGTTTTCGTCGCGGCTGTATTCTATTTTTTGCCACGTTTCTGGTTTTACTGTGACAACATCGCGATTTTTATTTAACAATTCAACTGTGATTTCGCGTGCACTCAAATTTCGCACCAGCCCCATTGAGCCATTGTGCCATTTATCACCATTTTTTACAAATACCACCAATGCCCCGACCCGCAGTGATAAATTCATTGGCGCAGGAACGTCGCGTTCGGAAAAATTACCTGAAAGTTCACCAGTGTATGTAATTTCAGGCGCATTAATTTGATTCAGTCTGGTTGTATTAATTCGTTCAGCCACAGCCCTGAATGGTGTTATGATAACTGCGTTGTCGCGACGTGTGGCATCCAATATTTTGCAATTGTTGAAAAATTCCAACGCAGACAAATCGTTATGCCGCAGTCTGCGCAGGTTTTCCAATAATTCTGTATCGTTTTGACGATATACCAGGTCAAAATTATATCGCATAAAATCAGCACGCTTATACGCATTCGCATCAAAAAAATATGCGTTGTCGTGGCCGTATTCATCCCGATAATAATTCATTGCGTCATGCGTTATTACAGGCGGCAATTGAAATAAATCGCCAATTGCCACAATTTGCAGGCCTCCAAACGGGGCGTTGTTGCGGCGCGCCTGGCGGGCCAGAATATCAATGGCGTCCAGCAAATCTGGGGCGACCATGGATATTTCATCAATAATCAAGATATCCGCTGCGTTTAATATGTTGCGTGGTTTGGCTTTTAATTTTAATAACTCGGGCATAATAAAATCACGCGGCTGAATTTGAAACAATGAATGGATTGTTTGGCCACCTATGTTAAGTGCCGATACAGCCGTTGGGCACGCACAAATAATTCTTTTCTTTGATGCTGATTTCAAATAATTCACAAATGTTGATTTGCCGGTGCCGGCCTGGCCCAGAATTAATAAATTGGAATTCGTGCGTTCAATCGAATTAAACGCCTGCATTTGGATGTCACTTAAAATTGTTACTAACTCTGGCATGGCTATATATTGACACAGGCATATATAAAAATAAAGC
>JADINE010000045.1 GCA_017694175.1 Candidatus Enterousia excrementavium
GTTATATGCAGTGCTGATATTGGCGCATGGTTTTTTGGGCGAATGATCGGCGGCGATAAAATGTGGGAACGACTGTCTGCAAATAAAACATGGGCCGGGCAAATCGCAGGCATCGCATGCGGGACTGTGGCGGCAATGATTTACGAATTTATTGCACCGGGGGCTTTTGATGCAAATATAATCTGGTTTGGGGTGGCAGTGGCGTTGCTGTCGCAATATGGCGATTTAACCGCAAGTTGGATTAAACGCAGAATGGGGCTGAAAGATTTCGGGCATATTCTGCCTGGGCATGGTGGAATTTTGGACAGGTTTGATGGATGGATGTACGCTTTGCCGTTGGTGTGGTTGATTTCGTTGGCGCAATACGGGCAAACAATTATTCACGTTATCGTTGCCGTTATCGCGATGTTAATTGTGCTGAGTATTGTTGTGTTGGTGCATGAATTGGGGCATTTTATGGCGGCACGCTGGGCTGGGGTGAAAGTAAATACTTTTTCCATTGGATTTGGACCGGCGTTGTTAAAATGGCACGACAAGCGTGGAACAAGATGGCAAATCGCGTGTTTGCCGTTGGGTGGATATGTCTCCATTTATGGCCAAGAAGATATGTTCGATCGTAAAAAATTTAAAGCGCTGTCTGCTGAAAAAAAACGTGGCCATTATTTGTCTGTGCCTGCGTGGAAACAGTTTATTATTGTTGCAGCGGGCGTTACAATGAACTTTATTTTGGCGTGGGTGATTTATTCTTGCATCGCTATGTTCCATCCAAAAGAAGTTCAACTGCCCGTTGTCGGCCAAGTGGTTCAGGAAACTGTGGCGTTTAATGCGGGGGTTAAGCCGGGCGACGTTGTTATGAAAGTTAACGGGCAAGAAGTTACAAACTGGGGCGAGTTAGTCATAGCAAAAGATTTAGCAAAATCAGGTGACGCAGATGTGCTGTTGCAGCGCGGCGAAGATTCAATACATGTAAAATTGGCGCCTGCCGAATTTTGGGGATTGGTTGCAGACGGCAGTAAGAAAGAAATGCGCAAACTTGGATTCATAGACGGAATTCACGCCGGATTACGCGAAACATATACAGAGTCAAAAACACTGCTTGTTGTATTACGCGATATGATAACCGGCGAAAGATCTACCAAAGATCTGGGGTCTTTTATCACCATTGCCGAAGTGTCTGGCCAGGCATTGTCCGCAGGATTGGTGGCGTTGCTGTCAATTATCGCACTGTTGTCGGTTAACCTGGGGGTGATTAATCTGTTGCCGTTGCCTGTATTGGATGGCGGTTATTTATTGATTTTGTTAATCGAGGCGATTACACGCAAAAAACTGCAAGGGCGCGGAATGGAAATTGTTATTATGGCGGGCTGGCTGTTGATATTTGCGTTGTTCGCGCTTACCATGTGGAACGATTTAGTACGCGTATTTGTTGGATAAATAAACATGAATACAAAAAAAATATTATTTACTACTGCTGCCACATTAATTGCGCCATGCGCATTTGCCGCAACCGTTTCGCGTATTGATGTAAGCGGCAATCAACGTATGGACGCAGAATCTGTGCGCATTTTGTCTGATGTGCGTGTGGGTGATAATGTTACCGCCGAAGATGCCAATCAAATCGCTAAACGGTTGCAGGAAAGCGGATATTTTTCCCGTGTCAGTGTGCGGATGTCTGGGAATGTGCTGAAAATTGATATAGCCGAAGCACCGATTGTTAATATGGTGACAGTCGAAGGAAATGACGAAATTTCAACAGATGATTTGAAAAAAGAACTGAGGCTGAAATCGCGCGATTCATACGATGAATCTGTTATCGGGGCAGATGTGCAACGTATGTTAACCCTGTACCAGCGCAAGGGTTTTTTCGGCACAACCATCGAACCACAAAAAATAGAATTGGAAGATAACCGCGTAAATGTTGTATACGAAATTGACGAAGGGCACCCAACGTATATTCGCGATATCGAATTCAAGGGCAACAAAGTGTTTCGGGCGTCTGAATTACGCGATCAGATTTTGTCACGCGAACATGCCTGGTGGCGGTTTATGACGCAATTCGATGTGTTCGACGAAGACAGAATTTTATATGATCAGCAAATGTTGCGCCAATTTTATATGCGTAATGGATATGTTGATATGAACGTGACGGACGCAAACGGTGTTTTTACCCCAGACAGACAATATTATTCTGTGACTTTTACTGTTGACGAGGGCGAAAAATACGATTTCGGCAAACTTACAATAAAAAATCCGTTCCCTGATGTGCCGGATGAAGAATTGTATGATGTTATCGCCATGGACGATGGTGATACGTATAACATAGATTTAGTCGACGAAACTATATCCAATTTGCGCGGGGCTGTGGCAGAACACGGGTATGCTTTTATTACCGTGAATCCTGTGCCGACAAAAAATGATGACACGAATACAATCGATATAGAATTTCAAATTGAAAAAACAAACCGCATATACCTTAATAACATAAATATTTTGGGCAATGTGCGCACGTTTGATTCTGTGATTGAACAATTGATTCCGATGCGTTCGGGGGATCCTTTTTCGCTGCAAACTATTGAAGAAGGACGCCAGAACCTTATGCGTACACGTTATTTCAAAAGTGTGCAAATGGTGCCAAATCGCATTGCTGATGCCAACATGATTAACCTGGATATCCAGGTCGAAGAACAACCAACAGGCGAATTGTCGGGTGGTTTTGGCTGGTCGAATATCAATGGTTTTATGGTTGACGCAGGCATTACTGAAACAAACTTTATGGGACGTGGCCAGGTTGTACAACTGCGCGGGTCAATCGCACAATATCAAAAGCAAGCTTTGTTCAGTTTCACAGAACCGTATTTGTTTGGGCGGCCGCTGTCCGCTGGATTTGATATTTCGTATACTATGTACGATTATTCGTCGCTGGGCGGGTTTGGATATGATCGCGATTCTTTGACTGTGGCGGGACGCATGGGTTGGAAATTAACTGACCATTGGTCGCAAAATGTGCGGCTGTCTGCTTCGTTCGACCAGAATTACGATTTAAATTCTGAATCTGGGTGGCGTGATGCAAGTTTGTTCACACTGGGGACATATTTGCGGTATTACAATTTGGATACTAATTTCGAACAAAATACTCACACCGGTGTTGTCGGGAATATCGGGGTTGCATATACTGGATTTGGGGGCACCGAAACATATATGCGATATAACGCAGATATTATCGGCATGGTAAAATTCTGGGACGACCGGTGGCAATTGCGTTCTTCGTTAGAATTTGGGTTGATTCAGCCGTTGGAAGATTCTTATGTTTCCCGTGTGTATCGCTACTTCCTGGGCGGGGAATCGCTGCGCGGGTTTGATATTGCGGGCGTTGGTTCACGCAATTGGTGGTATACAACATATTCATTGGGTGGTTTGTGGAAAGTAAATGGTTCAACCCAATTGAATTTCCCTGTATTTATCCCAGATGAATACCAGGTAAAAGGTTTTGTTTTCTTGGATTATGGTATTTTGGGCAAACCACCAAAAGAAGAATATACTTTCCTGGGGCAGCCGAATTTAATCGACACTGATATTCGTACGTCGGCCGGTGTTGGTATTTATTGGAATACGCCAATGGGACCAATGAACTTTTCGTGGGGTTGGCCACTGCGTATGAACAAATATGACCGCGAACAAAGATTCTTGCTGTCGTTCGAAACTCAGTTTTAATCTTTTATATCTTGACCAGGGGGATGAATTTTTCTTATAATTCATCTGAATAAAGGGGGAAAGGCGTATGAAAAAAGTGATTTTGGGTGTGTTTGTTGCGTTGGCGTTGGCCGGATGTGGCCAGATTTATGACCGCGAACCCGTTGGCGTGGGGTATGATAACAACGAATTAAAATTAAGCCCATGCGCATGCATCCTGGTTTCGCAGGCGTAACAATATACTGCGTTTTGTGGAGGGGTGTAATTGGATTATCCAAACGATTTTAACACGCCTGCATTTCCTGCGGGGCCACGTATCGCCATATCCAGATTTATGGCAATTGCGTCGTGTGCATTATTTGTTGTGATAATTGGATTGTGTTTGTTATTGGTTTGGGCAACACGTTCCCAACGAATTGATCCTTTTATTGTGACGGTTGATGAATTAACCGGGAATTGGACTGTTGTCGGGCATTCACATGATAATGGGCCGGTGGAATTTCCTGTGTTGTGGTCGTTACAGCAATCTGTGGTGGGGAATTTCACTGCGAATTGGTTTACACTTTCGGCGGCGGCGGATGAAAATGACGCACGTTGGCAAACGTGTAATCGGGCAACTGATTGCAGCGTGGAAAGTACGTTGAAATTCGGTGACAGAACGTGCGCCCTGTATTGCAACACTGGCGAAGATCTGTTTTCTGATTTTATTTACAATGTGGTGCCAAAATATCAGCAACGGGTGTCAAATGGCGAATTTTGGATTGTGGATAAAACACAAATTCAAATCGAGACGGCCGGCGATGTTACTGATAATGGCGGAACTTGGCGGGTATATGTTACAATAAATTCCAATCTTTCCGGCGATATAGATGTTATAGCATTTGCCAAAGTTGCAAGAAATATGGATTTATATCCGCAAACGATGGGGTATTATGTGGCTGATTTTAATGCATATAAATTGAACTGATGAAAAAACTGATGATGTTTTTGATTGGGTTGTTATTGCTGGCGTTGACAGGACTGGCTGTTTTTGTCGCGGGCGCTGTTTTTGATGCCGGCACCAATCAACGCATTGTTCCATACTTTTTTCAACCAAATAACTTATCGGAACGGCGGCCCGGTGTGCCACAAACCCCTGAATATATGGGCGAAGCAGATTTTCTGGATTTATTAGTGCGCAAATATGTAACCGAATATTTTTATGCTGCGCCGGATCCTGAAAATATCGCGCGGCGGGCTTCGGTGGGAAGTGCGTTGGATCGCATGTCGTCGGATGCTGTGTTCGAAGAATGGAACGCCAACCAGGCACAAGTTATACAACAATTGGCCGCAAATAAATCTATGCGGGTGGCACGTGTAATCGATAAAATTTTCCGCCCAAGTGGCAGCAAGTATTGGGTTGTAAATTACGAATTAACCACATGGGAACACCCTAATGATTTCAGTATACCACCCGTGGTTACGCGTGGTACAATGTATATGGATATTATATACAAAATGGAAATGTGGTCTGATGTAGGGTTGGAAACATTGCACAAGTACTTGGAAAATGGGGGCGATCCTGCGGCGGTTTTCCATTTCCGTGTGATTCAAATTATTCAAGAACAGGGATAATATGCGCGTTAAATTGTTGATTTTTGTCGGATTATTGATGTGTGTCGGCACGGCGAATGCCGCAACTGATGCCTTTGATTTCAGTAATTTCGCAATTACGGAAAGTGGGAACGCTGATTTAACCTCGGCCGATGTAACTTTGAACCCAGGTGCAGAACCAATAACCGTAAATAATTTCGATATCGCAGGAATTATGTTGGGAATGCCGTTTGACGATGTGCAAACACTGTTTTTCAAAGCCAAGGGGCTGTATGCCCCACGGGCCAAGGATTCCATTGTGTATTCCATTCAAAAAGAATGGAAATATAACCTGGATTATGAATGTCGGCAACAGGGTATTGTTGTGCCCGCTGAATTGGAACAATGTGTAAACACGTTGGCGCGCGATCGCGGTTTGTTATATGCGGCGGAACTGCATTTGGAACGCGAAAACACAGGCGAAACAATCGTTGTATATTTCACAAGTAATGCAGATGATAATGTTGTGTGGCGCGTGCTGTACAACAATGATGTGAATGAAATAGAAGGCGATCATGAAAAATTTTCCGACCAGCGCGAGAAAAAAATCCTGACGTTCTGGCAAGGGGTTCTGGATAAATATGGTGCGCCAAATTCAGGAACTGACAAATGGATTTCTACGAACAATGCCTATGACCCCATGATGACGGCATATTACGGGTCGCTGGATTTGGTGGATATGGGACGATATACGTCTGATATTGCAAAAAACATCCAGGCTGCACGCGAAAATTTCCGCGCCAAACCGTATGCTTTTTAACAATCGGTGAAAGTTATTTTTTCTGCTTTACATTAATGTGTTGGCATAATAAAATGACGCTGAATTCAAGGATATTTTTATGCCACGCGTATCAGTTTTAACGCCAATTTATAATACTAAGCCCGAGCATTTATGCGAATGCATCGAGTCTATTTTGGCGCAAACTTTTACCGATTTTGAATTTTTAATCCTGAATGACAGCCCCGCAAATATTGCTTTGGACGAAGTGGTTGCCAGGTATAAAGATTCACGCATAAAATATATTAAAAATACAAAAAATTTAGGGATTTCCGAAACACGTAATAAATTGATTCATTTGGCGCGTGGTGAATATCTGGCCATTTTTGATCACGACGATATATCCGTGCCAACGCGTTTGGCCCAACAGGTGGAATATCTGGATGCTAACCCTGCGGTTGGGGTGGTTTCTGGGTGGTTGGAATATTTCGGTCACGATACATGTATTTGGCGCACACCGGAAAATGATTTTGATATCAAAGTTGGACTTACTGCAAATTGCAGTCTGGCGCATACGGCCGCTATGATGCGCAAATCTGTGTTAATTGACAATAACATAGAATACGAAAGTTTTTATTCGCCAGCCGAAGATTACAGGCTTTGGGCGCGGTTGATGGATGTTACTAAATTCCATAATTTGCAGACTGTGTTGGTAAAATATCGCTGTTTTGATAAAAATACATCTGTGACGTTGGCCAATAAAATGGAAGCAGCGCGGACAGCCATCAGTTTGGAATTACGGAATAAATATCCTGCTTATTACCAGGAATATGTAAAATATTCCGCCAATGGCACAATTTTCAGATTACGCCTGTTTGGATTTATACCTTTTATCAAGGTAAAAAATAACTGGGTGCAATTGTTTGAATGCATCCCGCTGTTTAAAACAAAGTGGAAATAATCCTATGACTAACAGACTGTTTTTGTTTGCTGCTTTTGATAAATTTCAACATGTGGATTCAACACTTATGCGGTTTTTGAATGCGCTGTCGAAGTTGGGCGATATTGCGTTTGTAATGGATAATGAGTTGCCTGATGCAGAAATTAGCAAATTAAAATCTGTCCCAAATATAAAGCATATTAATGCTGCGCGACACAATGAATACGATTTCGGCTCGTATAAGCGGGGATACGTATGGGCGCGCGATAATGATTTGCTGGATAATTATGATTGGGTGTATTTGGTAAATGATTCTGTGTTTGGGCCAGTGACTGATTTGGAACCTGTTTTGGTTAAAATGGAAAATCGCAGTCCGGATTTTTTCGGAATGGTTGAAAATGTAAGTCCTGAATACCCAAAACATATTCAATCATGGTTTGTTGGGTTATCAAAACGTGTGGCTGTATCAAATGTTTTTAATGATTTTATATGTGGCGTAAAACAAGAACAAGAAAAAATCATTGTTATATATAAATATGAAATCAGACTGTCTGTGGTGCTGGCGCAAAATGGTTTTTCGTGTGACGCTGTGTATCACGATGGTATTGATGTTAATATTTTAAATAATCCTTGGCGTGTGTTGGATGGCGGCGTTCCTTTTTTAAAAAAGCAATCATTTAATTACAATGATAATGTATTAAGCCTGTATCAATTTTTAAGCAACGATTGGTTGTCCGAGGTTTTTGCATACACAAAAACATATGGCATTTGGGAAACAAACACTGTATCCGATAGTGTATATAAAAAAGTGTTTCGGATGTCTTTGTTCGGAATCCCAATTGTAACACTGCGGCGCAAACGTAATCAGTGGAAAGCGTATTTGTTTGATTTTATTCCTGTGATGAAAATATCTTTATAAATGAATACTTATAAAACTGGCATTTTTGCCGAATTGGTTGCGTGCGTATATCTGGTAATGCATGGATTTCGCATATTGCAGCGGAGATATATAACCGGACGACGCACGGGGCGCGCCGAGATAGATATCATCGCACGCCGCAAAAATTTACTGATTTTTGTCGAAGTCAAACGCCGCGGCGATGTTATCACAGGATTAAATGCCGTCACAGGCGCGCAATCGTGGCGATTACGCCGGGCCGCAGAAACATATATCGCGCAAAATCATTGGGCCGGCGATGCCAGGTTTGATATAGTTGTTATTGCACCGCATAAAATACGCTGGATTCGTGGCGCAATATAGTTTTCTTGATTTTTGCCGGGTTACCGTATATAATAAGCATATGCTTTTTACGTAAAAGGAGAAAACATGAAAAAGGTTATGTTGGCATTATTCGCCGTGTTGACATTGTCTGCCTGTATGGGGCATTATAAACAAGGTAATTGTGAATACGATTTCTTGCTGCACAAAGATATTTCCATTTCCAAATGGATTGGCGCTGCAACAGGTTGCTAAACGAATTAAAAACGGGGCATTTGCCCCGTTTTTATTACCCTGCCCCATTCGCCGTATGCATTACCTTTTTATTGTATAACAGCGGTTTTGATAAGCGCCACATCTTCGCGGATTGTGTCGATTTTTATTTGCAATTGCCCCAGGCCTGTTTCCAATATCGTTGTGCGATTTTCCAGCGCAGTTAATCTGCTGTCTGTGCGATGCAGTTCGTCCAGGGATGAATCCTGGCGCGCGACCCAATATATCACACCCGCGGCAAATGCCAACAAAAACCAACTGTTGCGCAAAAATTCTAGTATCCCCATTGCGCCTTTTTGTGTTTTCATCATTTTCCCCGTTGAATCATCATTTCAATTTGGTGAACCAGTGCTCGTTGGGCTTCCAGGCCGCGTAATTCTGAATCAGTGGCGTTTGGACCCAATACCCGTTCAACTGTTATTTTACGCAAATGTTTTAATACCGCGACACCGGCGGCGGTTGAAAATGTGCGTGCATAATTTTGTTCCAAATCTTTCATTTATAATCCTTTTATTACATCAACGTTTCTTCGATGGCCATTTTTGCAATTGGTGCTATGTATTTTAATTCGGCATCGCTGTTCAAAATAATTTTATCAATCACGCCACGACGCGATAAAATCTGCAACCCCCTGTCCACAAGTGGGCGAATAAATTCATGCAGTAATCGCCCATATGTTGCCCCCAAAATTCGCATCATATCTGCATTGCGCGCCATGATTTCGGTGGCTGTCATTTCTTTTTCTGATAACAGCCCCAATCTGTCGGCCAGCAACGCATGGCGAATACGTTCACGCAAATCTTTTAATATTATTTGTGAAACATCAAAATTTGCGCCCGAAGCCAATGGCGTTAAGCCCGACGAGCCAACCGCTTTTGGTATTATCGCGCCAGGAGTTAAATTAATATTGGATAAATTTATTACACCATCATCATCGGCCTGCCATATGCCAGATACTGCAATCGTCGCATTTTTAAGCACCAGTTCCACGACTTTGTTCGCTGTTTTTATATCCGGCAATGCGCGCAGCACGGGTCCACGTCCGTACTGTTCGCCACTGACCACGGACCAACGAAATATTATATATGGGTTTGTTTCAAATTTGCCGGTTGCAACGATATTATTTTCTATTTCGCCGCCAACATCCAGCCAGGCTGTAAAATCTGTGCCAACCAAACTTTGCACTAGTCTTAATGGTGTTTCTGGATCATTTTTAATCGTGTCGCGCAAATCGGATGGCGGTGTCCATGTGGGATATTTTTTCATCACTTCGCGCGCAGGCATTGTGGCTGTATGAAAAATCGCACCTGGCAATATTGCTATATCATGCATGGGAATCGCAGTAAATGAAAATGCAGACGATGCACCAATCGGATTTTCCGCCATAAATAAACATGCTGTGCCCAATACAATCAAATCCATATAGCATTGATGTATCGTTGTGTAAAAATTTGAATCGTTCAAATTTGCACGCAATGCCATGGTGGCCGCTGTGGCGTCTGGTGAATCAGGGCTTTCGGGAACAAGTGATAACCACAGCGATTCTGGTGGAGTAAGCAATGAATAAATTGATGCAGCCAAGTTATCGGCCGCATCGGCCGCCGTGGCATCAAACAATGTTGCCGCATCGTCATCGGCCGTTGGCATCGTAAATCGCCGGGCATCATCCCAGCGATTAATCCATGGCGCACGCGTATCCAGCGCGCGACGGTACATTTGTTGCAGATTTTTTTGCATAATGTTTTCCCCTTTGGTTTATATCTTGAAATCTGTGTTTGCAGAAAATATTTGCGCCGAACGCCCCAATGGACGAACTGGAATTGGTTGAGCACAAATTGCGCCCGCCAACGCATCCAGACCATCGTCGTGGCCAATTGTGCCCACAGGTGTCCATCCCAACATTTCTGCTATTAACGGTGTCGATTGAATTCGCACATGCGCATGCAAGCGCCCAGCAGTTAATACTGGTTCAATCGCATCCAAAATTCTGGTTTCTTTGCGTTGATGATTTATTATTTTTTGTATGGTTACTGTTACGTTTCTGCGCGCGCATACATCACGCATGATTTCCGGCAATGCATTCCCCAAACCATTTGTTTCCACACATATGCGATAAATTCCGTGACGCTGCATGAAACATGAAACCATTTCACATTGACGCGCCAATGGGTGCACTTCGTCATCAGGCACAACCAAATACGCCACATCGTGAATAAATAAATTTTTAGTTTTGTCGTCACGATACAGCAAAATACAAACACTGCCGTCGGCATTTTTACGACCTGTGGATGGATCCCAATAAACGGTGGCCCCTGTAACTGTGTGTTCCCCCAGGCGCGCAGTATGCGGATTAAAATCATCATTGTACAGGCGCAATGCGTCTGGATCCAATTTCGCCCTGTCGGGGGCAATGAATTCCAACATCATTTGCGCAGAAAAATATCGTGCGCCAACTGTTTGGCGCAATTCTTCCAGGCACGCGGCCGGAAACATTTCCGGCCATGCCGGTGTGCCATCTGGGGAAATTATCGGTATTTTTAATTCACGATACCCCCGCAAAAAAGGCGTTGAAAAACTAAAATTTTTATATACCATATCTGACATGGACTTTACCCCGAAAACATTGCCAACTAATTTGGAAGCCGAACAGGCCGTTTTGGCCGCGGTGCTGATGAATAACCGGGCATTGGAACGGGTTTCTGAATTCCTTAGGCCGGAACATTTTTCGCACCCGGCACATCAGGAAATCTATAAATTGGCCGAACGTCAGTTTGCCGCCGGTATACCATTCGACATTATCACAGCGAAAAATTATCTGGATCAGCAAGGCGTTTTGGAATCTGTGGGTGGTGTTGATTATTTAACCCAATTGGCTTCCGCCGGCGCAACTGTTGTAAATGTTGATCAATATGGTCGCATAGTGTACGAAAATGCCATGCGACGCGAATTAATTAACTTGGGCCAATCCATTACAGATGCCGCATTCGTTGAAGATTTGGACAACCCTGTATCAGCCCAAATTGAAACCGCCGAACAAAAACTGTTCGAAATGGCATCGGCGGGCGTTTCTGAACGCGAAGTGGCATCAATTTCCAACGCTTTGCAAGATGCATTGAAAGAGGCTGAAATCGCATACAAAGCAGACGGCAAGTTGTCTGGGTTAACAACAGGGCTTACCGCGTTGGATAAATCAATAAGCGGCCTGCACCATTCCGATTTAATTATCATTGCCGGACGACCCGCCATGGGTAAAACAACACTGGCGATGAATATCGCATTTAATGCGGCCAATGCTATTTTGTATGGGCGCGCAAATGAACGTTACAAAGGCGCAGTTGTGTTTTTCAGTTTGGAAATGTCTAAATCACAATTGGCGGCGCGTGTGTTATCATCACAATCAAAAATTCCTGCATCGGCAATGCGCGAAGGTTCACTTACTGACGAAGATTTTCTGAAAATGTCGCAATATGCAGACGCCATTGGCAAAGTGCCGTTGTTTATTGATGATACGCCTGGGATGTCTGTGCCCATGATTCGAACACGTGCACGACGGTTGGCACGTAAATGCGGCGGAATCGCGTTAATCGTTATTGACTATCTGCAATTAATGACTTCGCCGGGCGGGAAAAACAAAGACAATCGTGTCCAGGAAATTTCTGAAATCACACGCGGATTAAAAATGTTGGCCAAAGAATTGGATGTGCCTGTTATTGCACTGTCGCAGTTGTCCCGCAGTGTGGAATCGCGTGATGACAAACGCCCACAATTATCCGACTTGCGTGAATCTGGTTCCATCGAACAGGACGCCGATATTGTTATGTTTACGTACCGCGAAGAATATTATTTGGAAAATCGCGATCCGTCCCAACGTATCTCGGGAAATGCCAACGAAAAAATTATCGAAAGTTTCCAAAAACGTTTGGAACGTGCACGCGGCAAAGCCGATGTGATTATCGGTAAAAACCGCCATGGGCGCCCTGAAACTGTTAAAATGGCGTTCTTTGGCGAATACAGTTTGTTCGATAATTTGGACGAGGCAAATGCACGCGGCGAAAATGATTTTGGCAACTCGTCTACGCCAGAGTCAACATCTGGTATGGATTTTTCCGAGGAGTTGCCCCCCGTTGATGCCGATGCTATTCCAGATGATATTCCGTTATAATCATTTTGTTCTTGCCAAAGCGCTTGAAATTGACTAAAATTTTTGTCAAGAATTTTCAAGGAGATTTGCGATGGCCCAAGAAGAAATAATTTTCCCAAATAATATACGAAATATTCGTTTGGCCAACGGTATGAAAATGACCGAATTGGCACGCCAGGCAAATTTATCATTGTCGGCAGTTTCCAAAATTGAAAAAGGCGTTCGACGCCTGAATCAAAAACAACTGTTGAATATTTGCAATATTTTGGGTTGTAAACTGTCTGATATTTTTATCAAAGAATCAGACGATGTGGCCGGGCAATGGCAAAGCGAAATTAAACGCCGCTTGACCGATAATGAAAACAGCGGACTGAAAATTTTTGGCAGCGGGTTGCGTAAAATTCGTCAGCAATCTGGTAAAACTATCGCCCAGGCCGCCGCAGACGCAGGAATGACACTGTCGGTGTATCATAAAATAGAGGTTGGCCAACGCGAAATTTATGAAAACGAAATCGAACCACTGGCTCAATCTTTTGGATATACAACAGAAACACTGCTGGACAAGGTTGCAGAATTATATAAAGCCGGCGAACTTAACAAACAAATTAACAAAGTCAAAGAACGTGTTAAATCTGTTTTGGTGCCGGGCAATCCGCTTTCTGGCATCGATGTGCACAGCAGTTTATATGGTGCAAAATTATATGACAGCGCACGCAAAAAATTGGTGCCTGTGTTTGGTGTGCCATCCGGTAAATCCATTGCATTTAAAAAATCTGATAAAACAATGATTGTTGCGCCTATGCCGGTCGAAGGTCACAAAGGTGTTTACGCCGTCGTTCCAAATTCCAAACGTTTGGGCGGTTTTATCCCAGAAAAAGCCTATGTGTTCGCAGACTCTGAAACACCCGCCGAGGTTGGTGATTTGGCCGTTTGCATTGATACAGATTTTGACACGCTGGATTCAGCCGACGTGGCCAATGCACAAATAGCAATCGTTCGCACAGATGCACGCGGCAAAGTGTATGGCCAGGTTGCCACGCCAGATGAAAAAATTGTTGCGCCAACTATGCACAAAGTTGTTATGATTGTTATGGAATAACATTCCGCAACCCAGGAGAGAGCACACATGAAAGCCAAAGCAAGTTCAATCGCACAGAAATTATTAAATCTGTATCGCCAGGAACATGTTATATTTGGCGGATGGGCCGCTGTTAACCGCGTTTTTGTTGACGAGGCAAGTGATGATGTTCTGCGCGAATTGCGCGATTTGCCAACAGGCAAAAATTTGGTGCGCCATATCGCAAACCTGCGCAGCGGCAAAACCCCCATGGATTCCATAGAACGCGAACTGTTGCCATACGGCGGCATGATGGACGAGACGGTCGCAACCGTGCCGTTAACCGCAGAAGAATGGGCGGAATTGGAATCTGGCATCAACGCTTTCACAACTGATCAAAATGGGTTGAACGAAATTCAACAGTTAAATGTTGTTAAAAAATTTGGTGATCAGTGGTTGGTGGCAATACGCGCAGCGTTATCTGAACGCCCAGATTTGTTGGAAAAATGGTCTGTTATCAACAAAACATACAGGGCGTATTATTTATGGAAAGTCGCAAGTGATATGTTATCGCAGCCGTTATCTGAACGTGCACGCGCCCAATTACAAGCGGATATGCCTGAATACGAAACGTATTTGCCTATGTTTGGGGACGCAGGAAATGAATTACTGGAAAAATTGCGTTCGTTCATTTCCACCACCAAACCTGATGAAGGTGTGGGGCAAGATAGCCCGGAAAACATTTAATCGTCTGTTGTGCGATATATTGTATCCAATGTGTGCGGTGTGCCAATGTAAATCATCGTGCCGGTGGGCGAAAGGATAAAATCCAATTCGCGCAGCCGTTCGCGCAACATTTCGCGTTTTTGCGCTGTGTTACAAGTGTTGGGAACTTCCACGTCGTCACAAATTATTAAATCTGAACGCAAACCTGTGATGTTGCCGTGTATGCCCTGGCAGATAACGGATGGCTCGCGAATACCAACTGGACGCGTTACTGTTATTCGGCCATTTGCCCATTCTTTTTTTACGGGCGGTACTAAATCGGCACATAAAGGATGGTTTTCCAATATGTGCCGAATGTGAGATACCATTCGCGTGGCCAGCCCTGTTTCAGCCGATAAAATTAAAATTCTGGTTTCTGGTCGCAGATATAATACACATGCGGCAAAAATTCCAACCACTGTGGATTTCCCAGAATGGCGAAATGCCATAAGCAGCCCACGATGCGGCGAAGTATCCAATACCGATACTAAAAATTCCATTATTCGCCGATGATGGGATGGTGTTTGCATGCCAAGTAATGCATTCCATGTATCCAGAAAATTATAAAATTCTGTCAGCATGAAAAGCCCCACTAGCCCAGCAAATCATCAAATTTATTCAGCAATGATTGCAACAAATTTGGTCGCGCGGCACGAACTTGTTTCAATTTTTCTGTGTTCGATTTTCGTTTTTCTTCGAATGGTTGCGCGGTTTCGGATTTCAGTCTTTTCATAACCGCGCCCGCGGTCATGCTGTTGCCTGAAACACCCGATGCCCCATATTTCGCGCGTTGCGTTGCCAATGTTTTTTTGACAAGGTTTGTTTTTTCACGTTCGTCTGCGGCCATATCGGCCAAAATTTTTTGCCTGGTGTTGTTGGCTTCGTCTTTGGCGTCTTTATACCCTAATACCGATGTTACATCTGATACAAGTTGTCCCATTGTTTTTTCCTTTTGTTTTATATGATATAATTACCGCGCATTTCCACAGATAAAACGGTTGTTGGTAATTGTTCGTTGCTGGAAATTGTCCACGGTGGGTTTATGCAATCAATTTGACACCCCAACAGATTGACAGAAACATCGCCACTGTAACCCTGCGATTCAGAATCATAAATCGAATCTGGGAATGAAACACGCATCCCGTTTATATACAATGTTTTGCTGTACAACAAGCGGGCTGTTATCTTGCGCGTTCGCAATTTTTGCACATTATGCCCCGATGCCCGTAATGGTAATGCTGCGGCTGTGTATGAAAAGTTATACTGGGCTGCATCATTCAAGGCTGTGTCTGAAAACTTTTCCAGATAACTGTAACCCCCACGGGTGACAATTACATACGTCACGCCATTAAGTGTTGCCACAGATCTGAATTCACCAACCGTTTTATACCGCGCCCAGCCGGAAATACCCAACGCAGAATTTTGATTAAGAACGGCCATATCGCCATTTTCCATAACTACAAATAATTGCCGAGTGTCTGGGTTATACGACATATCCACAGGATTTTGCATAAGATGCTTGGCCTGGGTGCATAAATCGCGGGCGTTATAATTTTCCGCCAACGCATCCAGGGCTAATTCACGAATATCCTTTTGCGTGGCAGATACAAATACTGTTGCGCCTTCTATCTTTTGCGGCGGCAGATATCGTGTTGGAATGCTGCCAACTGACGTATGTTGCTTGATTTCCAAAGAAGACGGTGTAAGAGGCTTGTTCGATATCGCCCATTCGCCAACATTTGTTAAAATCTGTAAATTATCACTGCTTACAATCGTACAAATTTGCTGACGTTCCTGGGATACCAAAGTTACAAATATTGCTTCGTCATCCAAACCTGTGCCGGCATTAAAGTTATTATGGTGCCCAACATGTGACATCCATATACCACTGGGCCATGATCGGGATCCACCAAAAACCAATCTGTCTTGGTGAAAAGCAATGCTGCATGGCCAGCCGCGGTGGTTGTTAAATGCAGATTCATACCAATCTGATACAGGACTGGATGGCAAAATATATTGCGAATTTACGTATGCATACACAACAGTTGGGCTGATATAATGCGTGATTAGCCATTGATTATCCAGCAATAATAATCTGGTGCCAACGCTGTCAGATGCCCAAAATGGTTCATTCGTCGTAAAGGTCGCATAATTGTTGCCCAAATTGTTGGCACTTAGCGTTATGGTTATATCTTTGGCATCGTCAAATTTCATGAACGGCATATTCGAGGTCATTTCTGCATCGTTACGTTCAAATTGAAACTTACTTAATTTGAACCCTGATGCCGTTTTAACAAGTGTATATGGCTGATAATCTGGGTGCACAAAAATCATCGTGTTTGCACGCTGGGCGTATTGTATTTTTGGTAAATCCGCGAAATCCCATTCAATGGGCATATCCAGAACAAATGTATCATCTTTGTAAATAAACATGTGCCCATCTGTAAGTGCCATTATATAGTTTTCTGTTTCACTTACGGAAAACGGAATAAGTCGCCCAGCAGTGTTTAGCATTTCAACAGATACTAAACCTTTGCGCCGACGCAACCCGCCACCAAAGACAATATCCATATTTTCCAAACAAGATAATCCGTTCAGGTTATCGCGCGAATAAAATTCTGGGGCAACTTCGCCGTCTGAAAAAGAATTTTGGGTTTTGATAAATTCAGTCATTATATCCACCATTAAAATCGCACATTAATTAATGAAAAGTCTTCTATGCTTTTACGCGCCGAAGAAGATGTGCTGTCTATAAATTTTGCCGATTGTAATTCTGTTTCATAAAGCGCAGCCAGCATTTTGAAAACATTTTGATCGCCAATTAACGGAATGCAAAATTCCATCGCCAGTTTTGTCGCAACCAAAGATGCAAAATAACTGGGAAATTGATCAGGCGATTTGCGTACAATTGTCACAATGGAAATTTTATCCGTGGGTGCAATGATTTGATTGCCTGTGATTTCACCGCCGCATTTCAATATGCGCAAACATTCCGACGGAATTAAAAAATTCCCATCTTGGTTTTTTACCAGTTCAAATGACGCGGTCGCAAAGTGCCACGGATGCAGCGCCAAAAGCATATCAACCACAGAATCAAACAATGTGCGCGATAATTGTGCTGCGGGCGTGTCGTCGGTTAATGTTTGAATCGGTTTTTCACCCAATTTTAACAGCGCCATTGTGCATAAATCTATTTTTGTTCGCATTGCAAACCCCTTATAAATCGCTAATAAAAATCCGGGGCATTAAAGTACGCCCCGGTATAATAAAAATTATTCCAGTGCAGCAACTGATATATTGTCGCCAACTGTGATACTTTTAATTGATGTGCCATCAGACGCATTGATAATTACAATATCGCCTGAATTCATCAGTGTTTTAACATCGTCAAAATATCCAGCTGTGCTGATTGCTGTCATTGTTTCGTTCGCAGCATAATGCCACAAAGTAAATCCGTTTGCATATGCAATAACAGATAAATTTTTATTTTGAAACGCCATTGGTTTTTTCCTTTGTATTTATGATTGTTTAATCTTTGCATTTAATACGAACAATACCCGCATCATCAATCAGAACTGCACCCTGGGACATGCTGTTGCTTACAAAATGCGCTGCGCGTTCGCCGTGCCATGAAATATCTGTCTTGACTTCCTGGCCACAGGCATGCCCAATGCTGGTTGCGTGATACATAAAGCAATCGCGTTTGGCTGATTCAGGCAAAGGCAAATCGTTATACAAAACCCATGTGATGCCCAACCACTTTTTAGTCGCACCACCTGTAATTAATGGCAAATTTTCGCCAACATAATCACCAGATACAAATTCATCTATGCTTAACAATTCGTTCCATTGATGTACCCCAATAACAGCAAATCTGCGGCCGTCGTCTGGTACATCATTTTCGTTCATCACTTCCAAAGCGGATAAAATTAAATCTTTGGTCAGGCCGGTTGAATAATCACCAACGGATTCTGTGGCCGTGTTCATGGCGTCTATAATTAATTCATCGGTTTTGCGCCCTAATGCGTACGCACCCGCAGATGCCACAACACGACGTTCATCAACATTGGTTTTTAATTCATCCAATGCATCAACCCAGTCACCTGCATAGTAATCTTGCAATACGCATTCAACTGGTTCATGATTCAAATTCATAACTGGTACAATACCGTGACGCGATTTAGTGCTGGCGGTGCCACGACCAACTTTTTGAAATGTTGTAGATGCACCAACAACCCCGGATTTACTGCGCACTGTGCCGCGCAATTTTGTGCCCATTTGTTGATATGCTAAATGGACGTCGGCCTCGAACTGTTTTACAAAGACCTGGTCAACTGAAACAGACATTATTAATTTCCTTTGTTATAAAAATAAAAAAAACGTAATAAAAATTACGTCACTTGTTTTTGTATATCTGGTTATGCATATTAATATGCGCCATAAATACAAAATATATTGGGTCCTGTATTGGATTATCCAAAAAAATATTCAATCAGACTTTTCATCAGATTGAATATTTC
>JADINE010000046.1 GCA_017694175.1 Candidatus Enterousia excrementavium
GCTCGGAGATGTGTATAAGAGACAGATCGTGCATCACGCACAAACGGCGCATCCACCATTTCTCGCCAGGATACAACAGCCGTATACACCACAACGACAGAGCCAATATCATCTGCCCGCTGTATGGCCGATTATATTGATTGCATGAACAATTATTGCCAACGACAGGATACCGAATATAACCGGTGCTATTGCAGTGCTCAATTGGCACAAATTGATGCTAAACACAAACCAGAAATAGACAGATTAATCAAAGAAATCCTTACCGTTAAAACCAAGAATTATTGGACTGATGCGGAAATGGATGAATATTGGATGGAAACGATTGGTCAATACACAGGCGAAAATTCCTGGCAAAATCTGGAAGATGCATTAAACATTGATTGGGCCGGCACAGAAAGCACCGTCCGCGGGCAACAGGCATTCGCCATGGGACACCAATATTGCGTACAGCATCTTCAGGGATGTGCATACATGCAAACAAACATGCGTGACGCATACAGATCTGAAATTGCACGCGATTGTGCCGCATACGAAACATCATTACAACAATTACAAAACGCAGCAGAAAGCATAGTAGAGGCATATAAATAACATGAAACACATTATGGGAATTGAATACGGCCGTGGAGCAACGGCCGTTGTTGTTGTCAACGGCGGCCCGGCATTGGCCCCCGAAGCTGTAAAGAAAATGTACCCAAATTTCGATTGGACAACCGTTGTCGCTGATGCATACGACGCCGACTTGTGTGCACACGACAGGTTTGGCGACTGTTTTCAAATCCAGAAAAAAATAGTTGCTGCCACACCGGACGAACCCCATCTTATGATTGGTGGCGACCATTCCGTAAATTTTGGCCACTTCACGGCACTGGCCAACAAATTACCAGACGAAGATTTATGCTTGATATACATTGACGCCCACCTGGACATACATACCCCAGAATCGTCCCGCACCCAGGCATCTGGCGCCCCACACGGCACAAACATACGCGCACTGATGGGTGATGGCGATGCCCGTTGGTTATCATTGCAAACGAAACGCCCCGCCCTGCGCCCAGAAAACATATTCTATCTGGGTGCGCGTTCGTACGAGCCTGCCGAAATAAATTTTGTCCGCGAACATAACATTTATATGCGTTCATCCGCCGACCTGCAAACACCCGACGATTGGGTCTATGCAGCGGATGAAATTCTGCACCGTCTGGGCACACGCCCATATGTGGTTTCTTTTGATTTTGACGCAATTGATCCAAACATTTTCCCAGACGTTCTGGTGCCAGAAAAAAACGGTCTAAGCGCCCAAGCAGCCGAATATTTTATCCGTAAATTTGCCCCTGATGCACACAGTTTTGAATTCGTGGAATATGCACCATCTGGCAACGCAGCCTGTACCGAGATTGTAAAAAAATTTGTTGGGATTGTTCTGGATTCTGATTAATCGGTCAGACCCGCACACAAAAGATTATGCCGATAAATATTGCGCGCCAAATCGTCACTGATAACACGCCAGTCATTTTCCCGCCCATAAATCGGCACACAAGGCACACAATTATCAATCGGCAATTGTGTATTTTTCGTGCAAGATACGACGAATATCGCGCACCCCAGTATTAACAGTTTTTTCATGTACAGTCCTTAAAATTTCCAAATTTGTTGATTGCTGATCTGCGCGAATTTCTGCAATGCGCGTATCGCACTTTTGCGTTGCCACACGCCCGCCCGCCCAATATACCCAGGCGCATACACCGGCACAAATTGCCGCAATAACCAAATATTTTTTCATTTTTTTCCCGAAATAAAAAATCCCGCACATGGCGGGATTACACCAAATGTTCCACAAACACTTACTGATTCATTGACGCAAAGAAATCGGCATTTGTTTTTGTCACACGCAACTTATCCAACAGGAATTCCATCGCCTCCAACGTGCCCATTGGGTTAATAATACGACGCAACACATACATTTTTGCCAACGTATCTTTGCCAACCAACAAATCTTCTTTGCGCGTTCCGGATTTAGTAATATCAATCGCAGGATACACACGTTTATCAGACAATTTTCTGTCCAAAATAATTTCGCTGTTGCCGGTACCTTTGAACTCTTCAAAAATAACTTCGTCCATTTTGGAACCAGTATCCACCAAAGCAGTCGCGATAATGGTCAGCGAACCGCCACCTTCGATATTACGTGCCGCGCCAAAGAAACGCTTTGGGCGTTGTAACGCATACGCATCAACACCACCAGTCAGCACTTTACCACTGGACGGCACAACGGTATTATACGCGCGCCCCAACCGGGTAATAGAATCCAACAGAATAACAACATCCTGGCCAGATTCGACCAAACGTTTGGCTTTTTCGATAACCATCTCAGCCACCTGGATATGCCGGGCCGCGGGCTCGTCAAAAGTGGACGAAATAACCTCGCCCTTTACGCTGCGCTGCATATCAGTAACTTCTTCGGGTCGTTCGTCAATTAACAACACGATTAATTTCACATCTGGATAGTTTGTCGCGATTGAGTGCGCAATATTTTGCAGCATCACAGTTTTACCGGTACGCGGTGGCGCAACAATCAAACTGCGTTGACCACGACCAGTCGGCGCGATTAAATCGATCACGCGCGCAGACAAACTGCGCCCTTTGTCTTTATCGTCAACAACCTCCATTTTCAGCATTTCATCTGGATACAGCGGTGTCATATCGTCAAACGACACACGATGGCGCAATTTGTCAGGATCGCCCCCATTGACACGTTCAATGGTTTCCAACGCGAAATAACGTTCAGATTCATTTTGTGGCGCCTGAATTTGCCCCTCGATATAATCACCTGTTTTAAGACCATATTTTTTTATCAACGCGGGCGACACATACAAATCATCCGGCCCAGCCAGATAATTGCTTTCCGGTGCGCGCAGGAACCCGAAACCATCCTGCATACGTTCCAAAACCCCGTCCCCAATCAGCGTGATTTTATTATCGGCCGCGAACACACGCATAACAGCAAAACGCAGTTGCTGCACATTTAATTGCGCTGGGTTTTCAATCCCCATATCTTCGGCCATTTTCAACAACTGTTGCGGCGATTTAGCCTTTAACTCATTAATATGCATTAAAAAATCCTTTTGTGGAAATTACAGAACCCAGAACGGATTCCAGTCAGTCAATGTGTCTATTATATACATTTTAACACTAAAAGTCAAGTCCGTCCCCATAATCAGGGCGATTTTACTTGATTTTTACCAATTTTGTTGCTCCAATAAAAATACAAGATAATAACAAAAGGAAGCGATTATGGCAGGCAGCATAAACAAAGTAATATTAGTCGGCAACGTTGGTCAAGATCCCCAGGTTCGCACAATGCAAAGTGGTCAAAAAGTGGTAAGTTTTTCACTTGCAACATCCGACCGCTGGCGCGACAGACAAACTGGCGAACAAAAAGAGCAAACCGAATGGCACCGCGTTGTTATATTTAACCCAAATTTGGTCGAAGTCGCTGAACGTATGCTGCAAAAAGGAACAAAACTGTATCTCGAAGGTTCCCTGCGCACACGCAAATGGCAAAATCAACAGGGTGTAGACATGTACACTACCGAGGTTGTTTTAAATCAATTTGCGGGTCAAATGGTAATTTTGGCGGGCGCCAAAAGTTTGGATGGCGCTGCATCTGGCGGCGATTATGGCCAACCTGCATCTCAACCAGTTCAGCCACAACGCGAAGAAATCTCTGTCGCCGACATCGGTGACGACATTCCATTTTAATGGAATGGCGTCATTTCCACCCCTGTCATTGCAAAGGAGTACGATCAACGTTAAAAACGTTGTCGTGTGACTGTGGCAATCCAATGTAATATGCCTGCGGACGATACGCCCGCAGTGCTTTTTTATTGCTCGCAACGACAATGGGAAGTAAGCGCGTTTTCTTGAACTCTCTGACCTCCCCGCCCCAGCCATACCTCCAATAGAGGAGAACTTGTTCCGCAACGGGACGAAGGCCAAGTTCCCTATCTAGGAGGGGTGGCGGCACGTCGGGCCCCGCGAAAATACAATTTTCGTGGGTGATAAGCCACCGGGGTGGTATCCCGCACACGGGGATAATAAAAACGGGGCGTTCGCCCCGTTTTTCATCAGAACCGATATGAACCGGTCACTTTGATATTATGTAACTGGATTGCGTCATTGTATTGATAACGGTAATCAATACCGAACTGCAAACCACTGGCCGACAGCAATTCCACACCACCGCCAATGTTCGCCCACAACGGATCAATGTCGATATCATACTTTGTATATGTATGTGCCGGCGCAAATTTATATTTCACAAAATCAGGCGCCCCCAACACATCATATTCAACACCAATCGACGCATATGGACGGATTTGGAACCATGCCGACGGATATATACGTTTTTGCGCAATCAATGAATAACCAGGTGTTAAAATCAAATATCCATCCGATTGCATATCCATATAATCCTGGCCGCCCGCATGTTCAGTAACATCAAACCCGAAATTATACCCAACGCGAGCATAAGCATTACCAACGATATACTGATTCAACCAATCATGCATCAATCCCCATTCGCTTATCAGGCTGAACGCAGTACCATCACCATCGATATGATCCATGAACGTTTGGTCACGGCTGATATCCAACATATGAACGTCCAAGAACGCATTTCCATACAAACGCGTCTTTTCGCCCAAGGTCTTCATCAAATAACCACCAAAGCCAATGTTCAAATCATCAACAGTCATATCAACGGTTCCAATAACCCGCTGTTGCGGCAAATACGACAAATCCACAACATCAGAATTATCGCTGGACGAATTTGAAATATGTGCAGTAACACCCAAAATCATTGTTTCGGATTTCTGCCAATCAAAACCGCCTGCTATGCTGAATCTGTCACCCTTTACGCGTTTACCGTCGGACACATCCTGGCTGAACAATCCATAATCCACATCCAACCAAGCTTTTTTCAAACTGCGGTTACGGTTCCAAATGAATTCATCAAACATACGATCTTCGAAATCACGGAACGTAGTATGTTCATTCAAAGAAATCGCACCTGCAATTTGTTCCAACTCACGCGCCTGGAACAGACGACTGAATCGCGCCAAAGGCTCACGTTCACCGGTCATGCTGTAATAATCCATACGATCATACAGCTCGTTCGCCATCGTTTCAAAATTAGACCCTTTGAACATCACCGGAATAACTTCGATTGGCGACTTTGGATCGAACAAATCGTTCAACAATTGTCCCGCAATCAAATCGTCCAACGCCCCAGCAGACACATATTCACCTGTTGTATGAGACGCCACACTTTCCACAATCGGTTGCAATTTGAACACATCAACCGGTCCACCAAAGGCGGGATCAAACACAACATACAAACTGTCGGCCAAACCATCCCCGTCTGTATCACGTTCAGTGATATAAATCGGCAAATCTGGATCTTTACCACCCGGATTCAAAGTACTTGCATAATCCAAACACTTGGACCCATCGGCGTTACAGAATTTCACTTCCAAATTACGCAACTTATCAAATTCATCGGCAACCTGGATACCGCCTTCTGCATGCAGCAACCAAATAGCCGTTCCCTGATCAACGGTTTGGAACAGCGTAATACCAACTTCGGGCTGATCAGGATTTGTCTGATTATACACCCCCGACATTTCCGATATAAATTGCCCACTTACCGAAATCAAAGCCTGACCATTTTCGGCATTTGTGATTTTTCCAACGCTGTTATCAGATGTTGATTCAACAGTCGACCAATAATTCTTTGACGAAGCCTCATTTGATGCCACCGCATTATATGGCAACACAGCCGCCCACAAATCACTTTTATTATTAAAGATATAATTGCTGTTTTCGCCAATGATATCTAAATTTCTGATACCCCAGAAATCAACACCACCGGAAACGCTGCCGTTTACAGTTGCATCAATCCACATATTTTCTGGATTTTTTGCAAACCGCAAATCAACAGCATCAATATTGCCGTTCACAGTAACATCACTTGCATTTACAACTAATTTACCAGATGTTTGATCAACGCCATTCACTTCAAACTGGCTGGCAGTAATCGTGTAATCATCTGAATCAATATTCACCTGGCCAGACTGCAATTTATCTGCGGCATTCGCCAGATTTTGGAACAACACAGAATCCGTTGAAAACACGCCATCGGCCGTCAATCCCGCGCCCGCCAAAGTATATTTTCCATCGGTCCCAATTGCAAACGTATCAACAGTTGTCACGCCTGCACCTGAATCCAATGTTAAATCACCTGTATTGGTAAAGGTATGCAAATCAATACCATTGGCGCTGATTAACTGTAAAACACCACTGTTATCCAGTGCATTTGCTGATATATACGCAGATTCTGGTTCGGTCGCATTCCCAGCATTCAGAACCAACGAAGCCCCATCTGCAACAGTGATTGTGCCGCTAATATTTGCTGCATTTTCAACCACCCATTCGGCCACGGTTCCGGCATTTGCGATATAATCCCCTGTGACACTTAACGAATTTGCCGCAAAGTTTGTTTCTTCGGCCAACAAATTCAACGCCACAGATTCCTGGGTTTCGCCCTGAACAACATTGCCATTAACAGAAACATCACCCGCTGTCACATTGGCAACATCACCTGAATCAGTCGCGCGATTCGCATCGATTTTTACAACAGCACCATTTGCGATATCGATTGCACCATCAACAGTCAATTTTTCAGCCGCAGCAATATCAACAACCCCCGCGTTTGCATCAATACCACCCGCCACGACATTTTGTGCTGTCATGTTCAGATTTCCACTTGATGTAACCGCACCGACATTCACATCACCATTATCGGCCGTTAAATCCAATTGTTTGGCACCCAAATCAATTGCACCACCGATAACGATGTTTCCTGTATCAGCAACCAACGCCATACTGTCTGGGTCATCATATCCCGGCACACCAGCAACTGCATCTGTCCCAGACACAATCATTCCTGTTGCCGTAGTCTGACCAACCCCAGGCTGTTGCGCCACCCCATCAAACCACAAACCGCCACCAATATTAATATCACCATCGGTTGCGGTAATTTGTGTTCCGCGCGCAAACAAAGCACTGCTGGCATCAACATCCAGCGAACCAACATTCGCATCATCCGCAGCAATTTCTAATTTTGCGCCATTTTGTGCAGAAACATCACCCCAAACAGTCAACTGTTGTTCAGTTGATGTTCCAAACACCAAACTGTTTTGGGCCCCTGCAACATCAACGCTAACTTTTTCGTCTTTGCTGCCAATTGTAATTACACCTGCACCCAACGTTAAATTATGTGCATTGCCATCCAATTGCGTATTAACGATATTGCCGTAAATATTCAACGCAGCATTATTTTCACCGCTGTTTGTTGCACTGTTATCGGCAACCATAGAAAATCCCTGGTTTCCAGACGCATTAACAACAACATCACCGGCATTTGCCACGGCATCCCCCGCGACCAAATTACCACCAATTGTAATGGAACCACCCGCGTTCATTGCGTGTGTTGCACTGCCAATCGTCATGGCACCATTATTAACAGTAACCATCCCATCAACATCAATCACACCAACCAATGCATCAATATCAATGCGCCCACCCAGGCTGGCATCAATTGCACCAACCTTTAACAATTCGCCATCAACGGAATCAGAACCATCGATAGTAATAACATCATTTGTGATATCGCCCTTGCTTATCAAAGTGCCGTCAATTGCGATATCTTTGGCATTAATGTTCAATTCGCCCGATTCGTTTGTAACATCGCCATAAATATGGATTTTTCCATCCTGAGTCGATGCCAAAATATCCATCACGCCATTAGAATTGGTAACACTGCCGCCTTCTGCCCCAGGCGCGTCAGTACCAATAACCAAACTGCCATCGGCACTTAACGACATGTTTTGACCCAGATTAGAAACATCGCCATTAATATTCAACGAAGCCGCAGAATCAATATTTGTCGCGGTTGTACCTGCCGCAGCATACACATCGCCCAAAATTTCTATCCCCGCCCCCTGGGAATTTGTGGCCACAAAAGTCAACGTACCACCGTGATTTTCCACGTCATATGAAACACCTGCGGTTGGGCTGTCGCTGCCCACAGTTATTTCCGTTGCGGCAATATCCATATTCGCATCAGTATTATACGAAGGCTGCGCCGCATCTTCATTAATCAAACCGTTAATCACACTGCTGGCAATATCCAACCCGCCCTGCTTAATATTTAAACGGAACGAATCCAATTTATTAGAAAATACGTTCAACCATCTGTCAGTATTGGCACTGTCGCCCAAATCCAAAGTACCAGTGGTTAATGAAAACGTATTATCCGTGCCCATATTACTTAGATCAAAACCGTGTGCCAACGAAGTTGCGTTTTGCACATCGATTACTAAATTACCACTGTTCACGAACGACGGAGTATCAGTTCCACCCGTTGCCATTCCGCCATTAATCGTCAAATTATTGGCATGTAAACTCATCGTACCAGTCGACGTATTTGTCACATACCCGCCAATTGTAATATCCCCGGTGGCTGCGAGATCCATATTTCCACCGGTACTTACCAAATTAGTTGTAATATCTATATTTTCAGCATCGATATCAACACCATCCACAGCAACAGCTATTCCATTTTCCTCGTAACTTATATCGGAACTGGAATTAGCAAAACTGTTCATTGTTAAATCGCCGCTGATGTTCAAATCGGTCACCCCGCCAGTAACATCTACATCGCCGGCCGTCATACTTTTCGCAGTAACGGTAAGTCCATTACCCATACTTGCCTTGCCACCAACTGTAAATGCATTGGCATTATTAACAACCAATTCACCGCCCGCATTAATATTGCCATCCACAGAAATATCGATAAAGATAGGACTTCCCGTTGCAGATTCAGACGACGCCGCCAGTCCCAAAAACTTTCCCGCTGCGATGGTTAAATCCTTGCTGATTGTGATACCAACATCTGATTTCACTGTAAAATTCGGACTTATATTTAACCCCGCATAAAAATTATTTTCATCCGGCGTCTGTGGCACAGCCTGTCCGATAATCATATTGTTAACATTAATGGCTGCATCCTCTGCATCATATCCAGCCGACAAAGCGCCGCTGGATGAACCATCGACAACAATGGCCTGAGCCCCAATAGGAGCCAGACACAACATAAAAAATATTGTTTTTTTCATCATATTTCTGTTTCTTTCCAACCAAATTTATGATTATATTGTTACACACTTCGTCGAATAACACAAGACGAAACTGTATTGAAATAGTATTTTTATTAGGAATAAGGAGAAAAAAGTATGTTTTCTATTCAAAGTGTTCACGCACGTCAAATTATGGACAGCCGTGGTAATCCGACAATTGAATGCGATATTATTTTGGATGGCGGCGCATTTGGTCGCGCAGCCGTACCGTCGGGCGCATCAACAGGCTCGTTCGAAGCATTGGAACTGCGTGACGGTGGCGCGGCATATATGGGCAAAGGCGTTTTAACAGCGGTAAAAAATGTAAATGAAATCATTGCCCCTGCGCTTATCGGAATGGACGCGTCCAAACAATCAGAACTGGATAACAAAATGCTGGAATTAGACGGCACACAAAACAAAGGCACACTTGGCGCGAATGCGATTTTGGCTGTATCACTGGCCGCCGCCCACGCGGTGGCAAACGCCAAAAACATTCCATTATATAAATATATTGCTGAAATATACGGCAACACAAACCCGTGTGTTTTGCCGCGGCCTATGATGAACATCATAAACGGTGGCGCACACGCCGACAATGGCCTGGATGCCCAGGAATTTATGATTATCCCAAACGGTGCCAAATCAGAAACAGACGCAATTCGTATGGGCTCTGAAATATTCCATCATTTAAAATCAATTTTGAAACGCGGTGGCAATTCAACCAACGTTGGCGACGAAGGCGGCTTTGCCCCGAACTTTCATTCATGCACCGAAGCGTTGGATACAATCATCGCCGCCATCCAGGACGCAGGCTATACCCCCGGTTCAGATGTTTCAATCGGTCTGGACGTTGCGTCGTCTGAATTCTATGCCGACGGCATTTATAAATTCGAAGGTCACGAATTAACCGCCGAACAAATGATTGAATTTTATTCTGATTTAATTGCGAAATATCCGATTATTTCCATCGAAGACGCCTTGGCCGAAGAAGATTGGGAAAATTGGAAAACATTGACTGCAAAAATTGGTGACAAATGTCAATTGGTTGGCGACGATTTGTTCGTAACAAATCCGGCGCGCCTTGAAAAAGGTATTGACAACGGCGTTGCAAACGCAATACTGATAAAAGTAAACCAAATCGGCAGTTTAACGGAAACACTGCGCGCGATAAAAATGGCCCAGGATGCAAACTATGGCGTTGTTATTTCGCACCGCAGTGGCGAAACCGAAGATACCACAATTGCAGATTTGGCCGTTGCAACGAACGCAGGGCAAATCAAAACTGGTTCCATGTCACGCACAGACCGCATGGCCAAATATAACCAGTTATTAAGAATCGAAGAAGCCCTGGGCGCATCGGCAAAATATGGAATATAAAAAACGATGGTAACAACGTTTAATATTTTGTTGGCTGTAAAGTACATAATTGCCGCGGCAATTGTCGTGGCGATTGTGCTTGCCCCGGCCTGGCTTGCCCGCCAAACAAAAAAAAGCAAACAAGATATGATTCTTGTTCGCTTGGCCAGTTGGCTGTTTTTGTGGACCGGCGTCGGATGGCTGTGGTCATTATTTTGGTCGTCAAAAAAATAAAAATCCCCCAAATGGGGGATTTTTATTCCACAAAATTATTTATAAAAACAATTTTGAGTATAAACATACGTGCCGGTACTGTCACTAATGGACTGATTTGCCGGAATATAACACGCAGTGATAGAAGACGCCCCGATTCCGCCAGTTGTTCCACCGTCGGGACACTGTACACAATCATTTGAACTATTGCTATAATAGCCCTGGGCACAAACGCAACTGCGTCTGTCTGGCGCCGGCGTCCACCCTGGTTGACATCCCATAACGGCGCAAAAGCTGGCACACGCACCACCAACCCCCATATAATCCGAACAATATTGCGACACCATTACGGCTGCCGCCACACCCGGCGCCGTTGTATTGCAACTCTCGCCAGTATTACAATATAGCACACCATCAACTGTAATACTAAAATTACGACATCCGCCCGATGATGCAGATGAACATTTTTCATAACCACTGCAACTGCTGCCCCCAGAACCGCCGGATGTCGGCAAACAGGTTGACCAATCCGCGCGTCCATTGACACACGTATATGTTCCAGATTTGTACGCAGTATCAGGATTGATACCGCACGACCCGTTTCCCGTACACCCACATAAATTGTACAATACAACATTTTGTCGTTCAATAGAGCCCCCACGCACTGGGTAATCGGCCTGACACGCATCACACGTGCAGTTATTTGCATCACCAACACCAAACGTTGCACAATGCTGATCACTGAATATGCTGGCACATTGAGTTACGGTCAAAGCGGTCGCATTTCCGGCCATAATGGCCAATCCGCCCGCCACGGTTATCATACAAAAAAATTGTTTCATTATGAAACCTCCTATATTTCATTTGTTTTTGCGAAAGCCATCCCCCCGCGCAGTGCGCGACGGGAAACAAAGAAAAACCACCAGAAAAATCTCAGGTGGTTGGAGGTTCGAAACTATACATTATGAAATAGCACGACTTATTCAAGATATTCAGTCGTCCTCCAACCATATCTATCAAGGGTTGGAGATGTTTAACGTCCATTCCGACGCCTGTACAAGGGTTCTCACGCCCCATTGATGGAACACCCATCACAAAACATTATGCAAGACGATTTATCAAAACCAATATAAACAAAAAATTACAGGGAACGCGCGCATTCCCTGTAATTAAAACTTAACAATAAACAGCCATTCTTATTTTGAATCCACACCTTGGGCCTGAACACCCTGCAACCGTTTGCTTAACGCGGCGCGCAAATCAAACACCGCGGCGCCCTTTTTATATCCAGCAACACGCGCATGGGCCTTTACGTTTTCAACACCCTGCTTCAAATCATTTACCGTACTCGTCATATTCAATGCCTCTTTACAACATCTCTCTGACAAAAGAACATTATACTAATATTCATTTTTTGTCAAGTATTTTTATACCCCGCCTGTAAAAACGCTATTCAGCACAACCATACATACCACACACGCCGGCCTGTTCTGGCGTCACATATTCTTCCACAACGGCAATGGGAACCTGCACTTGTTTACCCGGCTCTTCGGTATAGTGCACTTCTTTAATAACTTGCACACGACGATTTGCCGCATTCGCAACACCATCCGCCGTTGGCACAGCCAAGTCTTCTTCACCGGCAGACACAGCAACTATCTGACTTGCTGGAATCCCATATTTTATCAGCATCTTTTGCACAGCCTCGGCACGACGCCCACCCAACGCATAGTTATAATCGGCATCACCCATAGTATCTGTGTGCCCAATAACAGAAACTTTGATATTCTTGCTTTCCTGGGTCGCAGACGCCAATTGTTTGATTACGGCCTCGTACTCGGGTTTGATGGTTGCCTTATCAAAATCGAACATAATTTCGAAAACTTCTTCCATCACGTGCTGTTTTGGTTCCAAAGGAATCTGTTGCACTTTGATGAATGTTTTTTCATATGTTTTTTCCGTCGTAGAATTCGCCTGCAATTGATCCAAACGGGCATTTATTGCCGCCAACTCGGCACGCATTGCCATCATCATATTAATGAATTCTTCGCGTGTAACAAGTTCATCACTTATCTGTGGAATATTTTGTTGTGGTTGCGCCGCCACAGGTTCTGCCTCTGGCTGATCTGCAACACGCACACAATTTGTATCGCCTTCGCGCACACACTCGCGTACACTGCTGTCATTTACATTATTA
The DNA here is from genome assembly GCA_017694175.1 of Candidatus Enterousia excrementavium. GTDB lineage: Bacteria > Pseudomonadota > Alphaproteobacteria > Rs-D84 > Rs-D84 > Enterousia > Enterousia excrementavium. Next base: position 13,012 of record JADINE010000046.1, read on the forward strand.
CTGTCGCTTATGGTTTTATCACCACCATAAATATTCTGATTAAACACCAATGGTTGCACAGGTTCTGGGTTAATCAAATGTTCCGGCACATTTACATTGTTAACAATAATAACCCCCTCGCGTGCTTTACCCGCACCGCTCATAGCCGACATATTACGCGTTGCCGGATAATACGCCTGGGTTGGTTGGCTGGCCCCGCGTTCCACAGCCACCATAACATCACCATTTGTTGTAACAGTTGTCTGACTGGTTTCAGTTGTTGTTTCCGTCACCATTTCAGAATTATTTACAATATGGCCACCCTCGCAATCGCGCAACGCGGTCATAGTTTTATAAAATCTGTCACGACATTCGTTTGCAGTCCCCGCCTGGCCACTGGCCGACGCAGACAACCAACAATCAAATTTTGCCTGGGCTTCTGCGGCCAATTGGGGTTGCGTCATACTGGCATCATTTTTCAACTGATCCAACAATTCATTATATGCGGTATAGATTTCAAACGATTCCTGTTCGTTTTCGATTGGCCAATTATCCAAACTTTCTGGGAACGGCAACTCGCCACTGAACGCAGCCACAGCCTTTTGCGCAAAATATTCGCCCATATCAGGATACCCACTTGTCCGCGCATTATAAATTGCATAAGAACGATAATTCATTGCCAACTGATTCAAAAAGGAATCTTTGTGCGGTGCAGAATAAACATCCAAACTTTCCACATAATCAACGGTGGGGGTTGCCGGCGCAGCATATTCATCATTATTGCCACTTCCTGCGCATGCCGCCAAAGCCAACACAGACACAGCCGCCAAAGCACGTGGAACAACAAACATTGAATTCAACGATTTGTTTTTCATAAAATCTTCCTTTCTGTAATCTCTGTTATTATACGATTTTTTGACATATTAGTAAAGCGAAAAAGAACGTTAAAAAAACCACAAAACTAAAATCAATAAATACGCTTGTCCAGCATTAAATTCAACACATTACCGGAACATATTGCCTTGATAAAAAAATCGCCCACCGGGCGACTTTTAATTTCCCAAAAACTGTGTAGCCAACGCCCCGATTGACCCAACCGAGCCGCCCAAATTACCCCCGCCGGCAACACTGCCAACAACATCCATGATGCTGCCGGTATTGGTTGGTTCGCCCAACGAATTGATTGTGTCGGTTAAAAATTCACTCCACATCTGGCGTTTTTTTGCGCTTAATCTGGAATTAGAACAACGTTCAATTTTCGCCATCAAGTTACCAGCCATAGCAACTTCACTTTGTCCCCAGTAATCTTCTTCGGTAAAATCAATCAGGTTAAAAATATCGTAAATATCGGAAACAGTCACTTGATTTTTTGCGGCACAGGTTGCATTTCCATCGGAACAATACGTTGCAACGCCAACCTTTGGAAAGTTTTCCCAAACAGTCCCAGCATTACCATCGCCGGCGAAATAGTCATAACAAATCTCGCTTTCCAGCCCGGTATTTGCCTTCATTCTTACATCACTTCTGTAACCGCCATTTGCCACCCTGCACCGTTCACGCCCCAAACGTTGGCGCACTTCTTCCGCTGTCATAGCCCCAGTTTTTGCCCACTCTTTGGTCATACGATCCACGAAATTTATTTCCTGAGTCGAAGGAATACAATCTTCGGTTAATTGCCGTTGTTGCGCACTTAATTGTTGCACCCCGCTTATAATCCCCAAAACTGTCGGCACCAAACTCGCAGTTGTGGTTGACGACGAAGATTCCACAGCCGCCACCGGCGCGGCTTTATTAATAGTCACACCCCACGCAGGGATTTCCGCCACGCTTACAATCAGCCCCGTTAAAATAAGAAAAAACTTCCTCATCTCTCTTAGGGACAATTATAACACAAAAAAAGTCACGAATAAATATAAAAATTGCTTTTTTATTCTTGTCGCGCTACACTGTGCGCGTGAAACGAGACAAACGCAGTTTCATCATATTCACAAAGCACAGACGTCTTAAACGCCTGTGGCAGTTTTTCTTTACCGGTTGGGGTCTGGTTATGGTTGCGGCATTAATAGCTGGCTCGCTTTTCACACGCCAACTGTTATGGACACCGATATCCGCGATAAACATGACAGATATCGTTACAAACCAATTCAAAATGTCAAACGCATCATTTTCTGGCACAGACGAAAATGGCGAACCTTTTCAAATACATGCCCAAAGTGGCCGCCAGGAATACGACAAACCAGACATAATTTTACTTGATACTGTATCTGGCACAATCAACACCAAATCCAACGGAAAAACCGTTACAAATCACATAACGGCCGACGCAGGCGAATACAACCGCACAACCAGAACAATAACACTTATAAACAACGTTCGCCTTGATGCCAGCGACGGCAACAAACTGCGAGTAAATGAATGGGTGATAAAATTATGAAACAATCAGTATTACGCATAGAACACCTTTCCAAGTCATACGGCAAACGTATGGTTATCCGCGACATTTCAATGGAAGCCCACCAGGGCGAATCGGTTGGCCTGTTGGGGCCGAACGGTGCCGGAAAAACAACTGCTTTTTATTGTATAACTGGCCAATTAAGTGCAACTGGCGGTCAAATATTTTTGAATTCCCAGGACATAACGCACCTGCCGTTTTATCAGCGCGCCCGCCTGCACATCGGATACCTGCCCCAGGAAAACAGTGTATTCCGTGGCCTGACCGTTGAACAAAACATAATGGCAATACTGGAAGTAATCGAACCCAGCCGCAAAAAACGTCAAAAAAAATTGGATGCATTATTGGATGAATTTTCAATTACATCATTACGTCGCAGCCCTGCAACAGCACTTTCGGGCGGGGAACGCCGTCGTGTGGAAATTGCGCGTGCATTGGCAAACGATCCTAAATTCATATTGTTGGACGAACCATTTGCTGGGATTGATCCGATTGCAGTAAATGAAATCCGTGATTTAGTATCACAATTAAAAAATCGTGGTCTGGGCGTGATTATCACCGACCACAACGTACGTGAAACATTGGGCATCACAGATCGCAGCTATGTTTTACACGATGGGAAAATTTTAAAACACGGCACCACTGCCGAAATAGTCCAGGACGAAATGGTTAAAAAAGTATACCTGGGCGAAGATTTCGTTATGTAACCACGGCAACTCACAACGAAAATGTTTATCTTGCGGGGTTTGGTCCCGCTTCAATGCGGGACACCCCATTTATTCCAACGGACAGGCAGATGTAAATTCATATGAACCGCTGTCGTCGGTATAAGTTACCCCGGTTGGTGCGTACATTATACACGACCCGCCGGGATTGGGCGCAAGGCAACTCGTGGCTGTGCCGGCGGACGTATAACCCGATGGACACGAATTATTCGCTATTGTCATATGTTCTTCGACCACCGCCACATAGCCGTTCGGACATGATGTGGATGGTGCGGTGGCAAATGCGCCAATAGGCGCAATGGTCATAATTAAAATAAATACACGTTTCATCACATACCCCAATTAGTCAGACAGAATGGCGAACAGCGCCGACCGGAAAGACGCTTTTTCTATGGCGTATTGAACACAACCGCCCGAGCAATTGTAAGCGCAATTACCGGCGGACGATAAAGAATTGTAGTAAACCCAGCGCGACACCGCAGGCGACACCATTTTGCACCAACAATATTTATTATCATCACTGTTTGAACTGGTCGGAAGAGAATCGGATGTTGTACCAATTGTACCGCCGTTTTGTGACGAGCATCCCGCAATACCAACAATTGGTACAGATATGCCGTTTGTTTTACATGTGGTCGACCAATCCAATCTGGCAAATGAATAACCAACGCTACACGTCGTACTGATACTATTTAATGCCACGCATTTGGTCACGGCCGCGGCGGGTGGGATTGATGCCGCACAAATTATGCCGGCGATGATTAAATGTTTTTTCATTCTAAACCTCCTTTTTTCATTGCGAATGAAAAAACCACCGAAAAGTTCAGGTGGTTGGAGGTTCGAAACTATGCAAGATAGTGTTGCTTATTCGATATATTCGCAACCCTCCAACCAGTATACAGTCGGAGCAGATATTTTATGTCATCTCTGACACTTGCACGGGTTTCGACACCCCATCGATGGAACACCCACCGACATATAAATATTATCGTGTCATTCACATTAATGCAAGGGACATTTGCGCGCCACCGGCGCAGAACATAAAATAAAAAATATAAACGACAGACAAAAAACAAACTCTCTAACCGCACCGGGCTTCGCCCACCCCTCCAATATAGGGGAACTGGCTACGTACAGTCACGGAATAAAGTTCCTCTCTGCGGAGGGGTGGCACGAAGTGCCGGGGTGGTCCCGCGCGCACGCGGACAACATCTACACTATAAATAAAACCGGGGCGTTTGCCCCGTGTGTTTATTCTTCGTCATCCGGCTCTTCATCGTCGTCGTCATCACCATCGACGGCATTCAAATCAATTTCCTTTGGCACGCCCAAAATATCTTCGATTTTTTCAGACGCTGCATCCAAATCAATTTTATGCAAAACAGCAAATTCCTGAGCCATGCGTTCCAACGCACGCAAATACAATTGCCGCGCAGAAAACGTCATTGTATCCGTTGGATTGCGCCGTTGCAGGTCACGTACAACCTCGGCCAATTTCATTGGATCGCCGGAATTAATATTATCTTCGTACTGGGCGGCACGGCGTGCCCAAATCATACGTTTGGCGCCAGCCTTACCCTTGGCAGATGCGATGGCTTCGTCCATTTTTTTAATCGAAGTCAGCGGCCGCAACCCCGAAATTTCAGCACGTTCAACCGGCACACGCAACGTCATATGGCTGCGTTCAAAATCAATAACCAACATTTTTACTTTCTGGCCGGCTACATTCTGTTCCTCTACGCGAACAAGTTTTCCAACGCCCTGGGTTGGATAAACAACATACTGACCAGTTTTAAAATCTAACTTTTTACTTGGCATAATCTGGATACCCTTTAACAGTTGCCATTCTCTCTGCCCTGCATATTATAGCACAAAAAACACGAAAAACAAATAATTGACCTAAAAAATAAAAACGCCCCCGAAACGGGGGCAAAATTTAAAATTATCACATCATGCGCCGCAACGACCCAGACGTTCTGCGAACACTGGATTCGCGCCCACCCGTTGTTGTGCCCACAGACACAGCACAAGTCCATTTGCCGTCCTGCAACACAGCGGTCTGACCATCCGGGCAATCGGGCGTATCAATCATATTCCAAACAAAGCAACTTCCGCGCTGAGATGATTGATATGTTGCATTATCATCACCACCATATGTATACGCGCCATACTCGGGATTCCAGTACCCCTGCGGCTGACCCGTGCACCATCTGCGATCACCAAAGCACTCTATGCAATTACCGTTGGCATCGCATAATTCCATTGGATACGAAGTCGCCTGATACCCACTGTTGGCACGGTCGCCACTGCCCATCGGTTTGCCCGTTTCCAAATCACGGCACCATAATTTTTGGCATTCCACAGCATTAATATCATCAATATCACTGTGTTCCACCAAAATATACCCAGGTCCACATGAAAAATCCTCGGCCCCAGCAACCCCGGCAAAACACAAGCAATTTACGACAAACAAAGAAAACAAAATCCGTTTCATATTCATCTCTCTTTTATTCACATTTTACATGTTTTGCCAACACTTTGCAAACATCTTTTTATTGTCCCAACCCCGCGGGCGAGAAACGCCCAATATTATTAAACAGTTCCTGGATTGCATTAAGTTCAATCGCCGCCGGAATTTGTGTTTCATCTTCCGAGATAATAACATCAGGCAAATCATCATCATGCAACACACGAATATCAGTCACACGCGTTCCATCAACCCACGCCAACAAAACAGTTTGATTATCATATTTCAAAGGCAACGGCCCACGATAATTTTCATCAGCCCCGTAATAAATCCAAACCTCGTCCCCATATATAGTTTTCACCTGGGGCGATCCAATATCATCCAATAATTGCCCAGTTGTTTTTATATCGGCCACCACCGTATCCAAATCAGACGGAAAAACATAACCGCGGTGGTTCACCTGGAACGTACACGCCCCCAACATCACCACGCCCAAAATCAACAATAATTTTTTCATATTCCAAATGTACACTAAACCGCGCCCCACACGCAACAAAAAATTATTCATCACATTGCCAAAAAACGGGACAAAAGTCCCGTTTTTTATCCCTCGCCGTTTTCTTTAACCGTTGGCGCATTCATCATCGCAAAGTGCGCAATGTACTTTTTCAATTCGCTGCGATAATGATTATTTTCTTTGGCCTCGGCAACCAATCGATCAAAGTGCGGATTGGCTGCACGCGCCGCGCCAAATCTGCTTTCCGTTTTCAGGAAATCTTCCAACGGCGTCACTTCATCGGCATTTGAATCCATAGTCAACGGACTGTGCCCATCCAAAATTAACGACGGATCAAACCGATATAACGGCCACGCACCTGTATTAACCAATTGAGTTTGATGTTCAACGCCATTTTGCAACTGGAACCCATGCGCGATACATGGCGCATATGCCAAAATAATGGATGGTCCCGGGAAAGCAGCCGCTTCACGAAACGCGCGTATTGCCTGGGCCTGATTTGCCCCCAGCGCGATTTGCGCAACGTACGCACCCGACATCATAGCAATCATACCCAAATCTTTTTTAGCATGCTCTTTACCACCAATGGCGAATTTCATACTGGCGCCAAATGGGGTTGCTTTGGATTGCTGACCACCGGTGTTGGAATACCCCTCGGTATCCAGAACCAAAATGTTCACATTTTCACCACTGTGCAAAATATGATCCAAACCACCATATCCGATATCATACGCCCATCCATCACCGCCAATAATCCATACAGATTTATCAACGATTTCGCCAACCAAACTGCGCGCCAACGCCGCACGTGGCGAATCGATTTTTTCCAATCCAGCGCGCAAATTTTCTTCTATTTTACGCTGTTTTTCTGGGTCACGTTCTGCAAACAATTCTTCAACGTTTGGTATGTTTAATTCAAACAACAAACCCTTTAAAGTATCGCGTTTTTGGTTCAGCGCGATTCGCATTCCCAACCCATATTCTGCGTTATCTTCGAATAATGAATTAGACCACGCCGGCCCGCGCCCATTTGCATCCGTAGTCCACGGCGTTGTTGGCAAATTCGCACCGTAAATAGACGAACAACCTGTGGCATTTGCAATAACCATGCGATCACCAAACAGGTGCGACATCATTTTAATATACGGTGTTTCACCGCACCCCGCGCATGCGCCCGGGAATTCGAAATAATGCGGCAACAGTTCAACATGCTTTGGGATATTCAAGTTTAATTTTTCACGTGGAATATCCGGGATATTTTGCGCCGCATCAAAACGCTTTTGTTGGTCGCCAGCGTCCTGCATTGCGATCATAGACAACGCATGCACCGGGCAATTTTTCACACAAACATTGCACCCAGTGCAATCCGCCGGCGAAATATTCAGCGTGAAATACATATCCGGCCCCAATTCAGGCGTCTTCATCGGCACAACAATCACACCATCGCGACGGGCAGCCTCGGCCTGTTCAGCTGTCATAGCCTTGATACGAATCGCGGCATGTGGGCACAATGTTGAACACTTTCCGCACTGGATACATTTTTCCAAATCAACGGTTGCCACGCGTTCAGAAATTGCGCGCTTTTCATATTTTGCGGTACCAACCGGGTACTGCCCCGCCCCAAATTCGCCGTCAACACGAAAACGCGACACAGGCAACGCATCCCCACGCTGCGCCGCCATTTCACCCAAAGTCCCCGCAATTTCAACAGGGGTCGCGGGCGTCATTGCCGGCACAAAATCGGGCGCAAAATTAGATACAGACGACGGCAACGTGTACTCGTGCAAATACTCGGCTGCCTTGTCCACTGCGGCCCAGTTAGCTTGAACGATTTCCATACCCTTTTTCTTGTATGTTTTTTCAATTGCGATCTTGGCACTTTTTGCGGCCACATCCGGATCAATCACATGCGTCAAGTTAAAGAAATTCAGCATAATAAACGTATTGATTCGATTCCCCAGCCCCAATTCAGCCGCAGCCGCATTAGCATTCAAAAAGAACACGCGTGCCCGCATACGAATCAAATGTTCCTGGGCATCACGCGGCAAATTGGCGAACGCCACATCGGGCGCCATCGATGTATTAATCATCACTGTGCCACCTGCGCGCAAACCACGGAAAACATCAAAGCGTTGCGCAATCATAAAATTAGAAACACTGATAAAATCAGCAACTTCTATTAAATATTGACTTTGAATAGGCTTGTCTGAAAAACGAATATGCGACGCAGTAAGCCCACCAGATTTTTTCGAATCATACACCGCGTACGATTGCGGATACAAATCAGAATTTTCCCCAACAATTTTTACAATATTCTTAACCGCCCCAACAGTACCATCGGAACCAATCCCGTACAAAATCGCAGTTTTAAAATTATCGTCCTGAACCGCAAACGCAGGATCCGTTTTCAACGACAACCCCGTCAAATCATCTTCGATTCCAACAGTAAAATTATGGTGCAAAGTTCCCCGCATAAGGTTTTCAAACACAGCCTTGACATCACGCGGTTTAAATTCTTTTGAACCCAAACCGTAACGCCCCCCGAAAACTTCTGCACCGTCGCCAACAACTGTTTTTACATCTTGATACAGTGGTTCCCCCAAACTGCCGGGTTCTTTACATCTGTCCAGAACCGCAATGCGTTTTACAGTTTTCGGCAACGCCGCCACAAAAGCATCCCTTGGGAATGGGCGGAACAAATGTACCTTTATCAGCCCCAACCCCGCCGGCAAATGCGCCATAGTTTCTTCGATTGTTTCACACGCACTGCCCATAGCAACAATAACGTTTTCAGCCTTTGGATCGCCGACATATTCAACCAAGCGATATTTGCGCCCGGTTAATGTTGCGAATTTATCCATGCATTCCTGAACAGTTTCTGGCGTTTTCATATACAATGGATTTGCGGCCTCGCGTCCCTGGAAAAACACATCAGGATTTTGCGCAGTTCCGCGAATTGTCGGATGATCAGGCGTCATTCCACGCGCCCGGTTCGCCAAAACCAAATCATCTGGAATCATTTCACGCAGCACATCATCATCGATACGAATTAAACGCGATTCTTCGTGACTTGTACGGAAACCGTCAAAGAAATGTAAAAAAGGCACCCGCGCGCGCAATGTTGCCGCATGAGCAATTGCCGCCATATCATGCGCCTGTTGCACATTGTGACTGGACAGCATTGCGAACCCAGTCGACCGCACAGACATAACATCGCTGTGATCGCCGAATATAGACAACGCATGTGTGGCCAACGCACGTGCCGCCACGTGCATAACAAACGGCGTTTGTTCACCTGCAATTTTGTACATATTTGGAATCATCAATAACAACCCCTGGGATGCAGTAAAAGTCGTTGCCAAAGATCCCATTTGCAGCGCACCATGCATAGCACCGGCCGCCCCACCTTCGGATTGCATTTCAATTATTTGCGGGATTGCACCCCAAATATTTTTTTTATGCTGGAACGACCATTCGTCCGCCAACTCGCCCATGGTACTGCTGGGGGTAATCGGATAGATAGCCGCAAAATCAACGCATCTGTACGCGACATCAGCCGCGGCCCAGTTTCCATCAACAATTAAATTTGCCATTTCTTTATTCCCTTAAATTTTCATACGGGCTATATCATACCCCGAAAACACCCCCAAGGCAAGATTTATCACACAAGCAAAAAATTGACAAAATAAAAAACCGGGATAACCCGGTTTTTTATTTTTCATCGGCCGCATCTTTGTCTTCATCGATATCTTCGGCCATTTCAGCGTCCAGCGCAGCTGCACTTTCCGGCGTTGCCGGCACCAAATCGCCCCACGTTTTCAATTTTGACATTGCGCGCACCATATCCATTGCGCGTTGCAACTGATAATCCAGCGCATCTTTTTCTTCATCGGTCAATTCTTCTTCATCTGTATCATCATCAGATTTATTTTTATCTTTCTTTTCAGCATCTTCATTTTTCAAAGAATTTCTGAACGAAGCCTCGGAATACAAACTTTCACGACGTTCCAGAACTTCGATTTTACTTTGCAACACCTCTATATCTGGGGTTATACCTTCGTTCTGGATGGAACGCCCAGACGGTGTATAATACCGCGCAATCGTGATATGAATTGCAGTTCCATCACCCAAAGGCTTTTGTTGTTGCACACTGCCCTTGCCAAACGATTGTGATCCCATAACCAACGCACGCCCATTATCCTGTAACGCCCCGGCCACAATTTCAGACGCAGACGCAGACCCATGATTAATTAACACCACCACAGGCTTGCCATTGGCCAAATCGCCTGGGGTTGCGAAATTACGTTCTATATCTGTTGGGCGTTTTCCACGGGTCGACACAATTTCCCCCGCATCCAAAAACGCATCCGCCACATCAATGGCCGCTGTTAAATACCCACCAGGATTATTTCGCACATCCAAAACATAGCCAATTACATCTTTGTCCTCTAATTCTTCCAGTGCCTCGTTCAATTCTTTGGCGGTGGTTGCACCAAAATCAGATATACGGATATACCCAATTTTTTCGGCATCTTCATCGTCTTCCATTCCGGCCATTGTTTTTTCTTCGTATTTCACAGATTCCACTTTGATAATGGCACGTTTAAGTGTAATTGTGCGTGGTTCTTCACCCTCGGATATAACAGTTAACTTTACTTTTGTACCCGGACGCCCTTTCATTTTTTTGGTTGCCTGATTCAAAGTTAAATCAAACACAGGTTCATCATCAATATGTGTAATATAGTCACCTGCCTTTATTCCAGCCTTGTCCGCAGGCGTATCATCAATTGGCGAAATCACGCGCACTGCACCACGATCACTTGTAATTTGAATACCCAGCCCACCAAATTCACCCTGGGATTTATCATTAAATTCTTTGAAATCATCAGCCGACAAATACGACGAATGCGGATCCAAAGCCTGCAACATGCCGTTCATAGCGGCTTCCAACATCTTTTTTTCGTCGGCTTCTTCGACAAAATTATCGCGCGCCGCTTCGAACACAAGGGCAAATTTTTTCAATTGTTCGTAAATCTGTTCATCCGTCAAATGTTCCACAGGCTCGTCCTCTTTGGCCTTATCTGCGGCAAACGTTGTCATTGGCACAAGCAAACACATTAAAACCAGTAATTTTTTAAGCATCATTATCCCTTTCGTGCGAAATATTAAAAAT
>JADINE010000047.1 GCA_017694175.1 Candidatus Enterousia excrementavium
TCCTATTTCGCCGAATCCAAACGGTGGTTTTTAGACGGGGGAACAATCAACATGAAACGCGTTTGGATACATACTTTGGGATATATCTTGTCGATAACAGGCATATGGGCAAAACCCACAGTTTCGGCGGCCTGCGCACTAAACTAAGCCCGATTGGCTATTCACGCTTTTTATCACGATACACACGTAAAAAAATGATTTCCAAAACATTGGATGTTTATAATTCTTTGTTTTAATATCCATGTAGTTATAGAAACAAAAAACGGGGTCAAACCCCGTTTTTTTACACTAACCCAGTTTTCATTTCGTCACCGACATAAAACTTATATGATTTCGGAACAAATTCCAACAAAGTTAAATTCGCATCGTCCGCACCACTGTAACCAAAATCACGAAAACTGTCGCGCCAATACTTTTTCTTTTCATCCAAATTATCAATCACGCGCATTTCGCCCAACAAACGCACCGCATAACGCGTGTCGGCATTAAAATAATACAGACAGCATTTCGCATTACGCCGCAACTGCGCCATTTTTGGACTGTCATCATTTGTTATAAAATGCAAATTCAAATCAGTCGCATCCGCATTCAGCGCATTCATAACTGTTCGTGCCTCGGGAAATTCATCCAATCGATTAGTTGCCAAAATAACATCTTCACACGATTTTACAATATCAACAATGGATTGAATTTCATTTGTTTCCTGCATTTTCATCCTCCATTTCATCCAGTATATCATCCAACATGCGCAGCGCACTGTCTTGACACGCACGCCCACGCCAAGTCATAATTTCTTCGCCCGTTTTTTGATCAGCAATGGACACATTAAAATTCCACCACCAAAATCCGTTAAAAGGGCACCAAAACGGATTAAACGTTTCACTGCGTTCAGACACTTTTACCCTGTAACGCGTATTTTCCGGGATAATGGCAGAATCCAATTCTATATCACCATCAACATCGTGTGATTTTGCGTTTGTGCCAACCACAACAGTGTAACCGCGTTCGCGCATTTTTTCTTTGATGCTGCGTTTCATACCATACCCACCGCGATCAGCATAAAACACCTGGGAAGCGTCCAAAGAATTCGGCTTAACATACACGCTGTTACATGCCGCCAAAGACAAAACTGCAAACAAAACAAACAATCGTTTCATATCAAACACCTTTTGCCACAGTTTATACAAAACAACACAAACAATACAAGTCCAAATCGCGGGGCGCGAACACAAAAAATCCCCACTGCGTGGGGCTTATTTTGGCGCACCCGGCGGATTCCCTCGCACGACACAAATATGTGTCGGCTGCGGGGCAACCGTAACGTTTCGAACTGCGCGTTGCTTGTTCTTAACTACTTGTTGTCGAACGCAGCGCGTCCAAATCGCGGGGTGCGAACACAAAAAATCCCCACTGCGTGGGGCTTATTTTGGCGCACCCGGCGCGATTCGAACGCGCAGTCCCCGCCTTCGGAGGGCGATGCTCTATCCAGTTGAGCCACGGGTGCATTAAAATACGCGTATGATTATATACTTGCACGAATATAAAATCAATGGCTTTTGCTGTTTTTATGTTGCGAAACGGCCCACATAACACGCTTGCCAAAATTTGTAATATCGCACATCATTTTTACCCGGCGCCGATTTAATTCATGCCCAGAAATATTTTCATACACGTCCATTAAATCAGAAATATTAAATCCAAATTGTTGATATTTTGCCGCCATCATACTGAACGCATAATTTTTATCAGCAATTGCAACTTCGTCCATATCCACCAAAGCAGCAACACGACCATTGTCAGCCATAACAACATTCTTTGGTGTCATGCCACAATGATACAAACCGCGATTTTCTGCACGTCCACGATTCAGCATCCACACGGCCCCGGCATAAATATTTCCCATAAATGCATTATTCACATCTGTCACTGTTGACAAAGTAACTTGACCCACATGCGAATATTTATATCCATCAATCAAAGAAAAATTCACCTTGTCCATTCTTGCGAACATTTCCGCCAATTGGCCATATACATTGCGAATACTTTCTTCTGGCATTCCGTCGCCGACGCATTCATACAAAGTTTTTCCATGCACAAACGGATATAATTCCACCCAGTTTCCGTGATACTCGTACACACCAACACGCGGCACAGGCACCCCAACCGAATTCAGCATTCCCGCAACCAGGGCATTTTTAAGTGCCAACTTGCGATGGCTGAATTTATGCACATATTTACCCAAATCAGAATCCGTAATACACACAGATTTTTGGCTGCCACAAATTTCAGGCATCCGAATATCACGTGCAGACGGCATAATACTTTTAATTGTCGCTTCGACAACCTTGTTATTTTTCATACGTTATCCATTTTTATTATTTTATTGTTTGATCGCGCTGCAAACACGCCAGCATAAAATCATCCAAATCCCCATCCAACACAGCCGCAGAGTCAGTTTTTTCAACACCAGTACGAACATCTTTAACCAACTGATATGGGTACAGAACATAGTTTCTTATCTGGCTGCCCCATTCGATTTTCTTTTGCTGAGCCAACGCGGCATTTTCAATTTCAGCGCGTTTTTGCCGTTCCAATTCATACAAACGACTGCGCAGCATTTTCATTGCCATTTCTTTATTTTGAATTTGGCTGCGTTCATTTTGACAAGTAACCACCACGCCAGTTGGAATATGGGTAATTCGTACGGCGCTGTCTGTTTTATTAACGTGTTGTCCCCCCGCGCCAGACGAACGATATGTATCAATTCGCAAATCTTTATCATTAATTTCAATTTCTATGGAATCATCAACATCAGGCCACACGTCCACAGACGCGAAACTGGTTTGTCGTTTACCATTTGCGTTAAAAGGCGAAATTCTGACCAACCGATGAACGCCGATTTCGTTTTTCAGCCATCCATAAGCCCGATCGCCGGTGATACGATATGTAATATTTTTAATCCCCGCCGTGTCACCCAGATGCTCTTCGACCACTTCGCACGTAAAACCGTGACGTTCAGCCCATCGCGCATACATCCGCGCCAACATTTGCGCCCAATCCTGGGCTTCGGTTCCGCCGGCACCAGCCTGGATAAATAAAAACGCACCATTGCTATCAGCCGGGTCAGAAAACAGAGTAATGAATTTAGCCCGATGGGCATCATCTGCCAATTTTTCGATTGCATTTATTACATCTGCATCATCCGGCGCCATTGAATACAAATCTGATAAATTTTTGTATTCAGATTCCAAATTACGTAACCCATTCAACGATTTTTCCAGCCCAGATTTTTTCTGCAACAACGCACGCGCATTGTCTGGGTTATTCCACAATTCCGGATTATTAGTTTGTTCCGTCAACTCGGCAATTTGCAATTCTAATTTATCAGGGTCAAAGAAACCCCCTGACGGCAGAAATGTCGTCGGAAATCTGACTTAAAACTTCATTTATCATAATCATAGCGGCTTTATATTACCATGCCATATGCCTAAATCAATAAAATTGTGCACAAAAGGTTAAATGAACAATTGCGTTTTTTTTCGCAATGTGATAAAATTTATCAAAACGAGAGGGATTTTACCATGAAACATACATTCCTGGCATTTGGTTTAATGGCGTGTTTTTGCGCTGCACCCGCGTTGGCTGTATCGGCCGGCACAGTTGCAACAGATTCTGTTTCGCGCGGCACAGCGGCCTATACCACATCGGGCACAACGAACACTGTTAATCGCGGATACCAGGGACTGGCCAATTCATATTTAACAAATCAACGCAATACGTATTACATGGTAACCCAACCGGATGTTGATTCCGCGTGCCGTGAAAAAATTTATAATTGCTTGGCCGAATATTGTGGTGATGTAACAGTGGTCGACGGCCAAATGTCCAATCGCTGTCAATATGCAACCGAAAGTGAATTATACAACTATGCATTATTATGCCTGCAACGTGACACATCGCCGCTGTTGCCGCAATACACAACGGGGTTGCGTTCCAGCACAGGTGGCATGAACACGGCTGCACGCTTGTGCCCATCATATGTACAACAGGAAGTTATGTCATACCTGTCCATGGCCAACATGGCGGACGAATTATCAAAATCACACAGCGCACTGTGCCTGCAACGCCGTCAGGAGTTGGAAGCCGCAATGGCATGCCATTCAGTCGCACTGGCATACGGTAATGAAACAACCAGTATGTTAACCGCCCAATTAACCGATGCGTGTGGTGCGGGCGTGCCGGGTGGTTCGGCCGAAATGGTAACCCGTTTTGCAAATGCAGGTAACGTTGGCGCAAACGTTTGGGGATGGGCTGAAAAAATTTTAAATCTGGATATGAATAACAAGGGCGAAGATTGGCAAATGGCGGTTGACTCGGTATTAGCCAGTTATACAAACCGCATGAATTTGGCATGTGGGGACAATTTGCAAATTAATACAGCCTCTACCTCAACAACAGCCACATCGCAACCGTCAACATTACAAACAGTTGCGGCTTTGGCAACGGGCGTAGCGTTCCCTTCGACTACCACAAATACAGAAAACCCGTACGAAAGCCAAAGTCTGTACATGGAACAAACAACTATGGCGGAAATGTATGATTATCAAACAGCGTATCAGGTTGTCCAGGCGGCTATGAGCAACCCGTCAACAACACCAAATGCATTTTTAACATCTGCACAATTAAACGATATGCAAAATGCGTACATTCGTGGCACCAAAGTGTTTATCATGCGTGACAGTGCACGTTGCTATATCATTCCGGTCGTCACCATGACAACCCAGGAAAACAACCTTATATCACAAATGTTTGCAAGTTGTGTAAGCCAATAAAAATCCCCAAAATGGGGATTTTTTATATTGCCAATTTGCGTGTTCCGATATTAATTCCGAATAAATAATACCGCGTTTTGTTATAAAACATCGCACGTTTTGCAACAACCATATTAAATACTCTAAGTTCAGAAACCTTGTACGGTTGTTCCGGCATATTCATTAATTCAAACGCACCATGCTCCATCAAAAATTTATCATATTTTTGATACACTGCGCGCACAGAATCATTGTCGTTTTTATCTTTTAACAATTTATGCGATTTACCCAACGCGGTCGGCGTATTAACAACATTGTATATTGCACCAGGCACAGTGGCAACCGTATGCGCCAAAACAATCGCTGGCTTAGTAAAAAACACATCCTGGGCGCCAAATACATCAGGTTCATATTTTAACCCAATTTTGTCCAAGAAAGATTTTTTATACACATACCGCCACGCCGGATTTAACTTATTTGCCCCAGTTTTTAAAATTTTATCTTTCAAAGATACCAAAATTTCAACATGTTCAAACCGCGGAAAATTATATTCAGGCTGATTAACTTCGCCACATAAAATATCTGCATCCGTTAAAACAGCGACATTCATCATCTTTTCAAAGAAATCCAAGTTAACAAAATCATCATGGTCATGAAAATGCACCCATTGCCCGCGCGCAGCATCCAGCCCCGCATTCAAAGCAACTGATGGGCCGCCGTTTTTCTGACGTATTATGTGCACGCGCTTATCTGATTTTGCATACTTTGCACACACATCAACTGTGCCATCTTTGCTTCCATCATCCACGACAATAATTTCCAAATTGTCATAAGTTTGATGAACCAAATGTTCCAAACATTTTGATATAAATTTTTCAGCGTTATACACTGGAATAACAACCGACACCAACGGCAAAGTTTTCATTCGCGACTCCTGTTTATTCATCCGCAGAAGATAAAAAATACCAATTAATACAAAGGATGTTACAAAATAACTTCTGGAATCGCAATATTTTTATTCCTGTATAAAACTTGAACGCGCCCCGAAAATTTGGTATAATTATGCAAAATGAAACTCACCCGACGCACAGTTTTGAAAATATCTGGATTAACCACGGTTATTGTGGCGCTGTTGCCACGCATGGCGTTCGCGGCACGGAACTCATTACGCACTGTACGCACAGGGATTCAGCCAGGAAACAAAACCCGCCTGGTTATCGAAACGGCCGAACGACCATCGTATTCGTTGTCGTACGAACCAAATAAATTAATCGTCACACTGTCGAACACAGCGGCAAACACCGCATTGGCACCGGCCATGGCCGCGGGCACATTGGTCACCGCCATTACCCAGGCACAAAGTGGCGATAAACTGCAAATTATTGCGGATTTGGCCAAGCCTATTGATGAACTTCCGCGCGACAATATAATGTTATTAAACCCAAACGGTGATAATGATTATCGCCTTGTGCTGGATTTCACCGCGGGCAGTGGCGCCGCAACTGCGGCATCCGCCACCACAACGGCAACCACAACCGCGCCGAAAAAATCCACCACGCCAACACGCAAATACATTGTCGTTATCGATGCCGGTCACGGGGGCAAGGATCCCGGCTGCATAGGCAAGGGCGGAACCCAGGAAAAAACAGTTGTTCTGTCTGTTGCGAAAAAATTAAAAAACAAACTGAACGCCGCGGGATTCCAAACATATTTAACCCGCAGCAATGACACATACCTGAAATTGGCACAACGTGCCGCAATCGGGGAAAAGAAACACGCCGATTTATTCCTGTCACTGCACGCGAACGCAAACCCCAGCCGCGCCATGCAGGGATTTTCGATTTACACATTATCGGAAAAGGCATCTGATGAAGAGGCCGCCAAACTGGCCGACGCCGAAAACGCCGCCGATAAAATCGACGTCAGCGGATTTGAACAATTTGACAAGGATATTCGTATCGCATTGTCATCACTGCAACAACACGCGGTGGCCGAAATGTCGGTGGAATACGCAAACGGTTGCGCATCTGCATTCAAACGCGCCAAAATCACCCAGCAACCGGGCCCAGACGTCCGACATGCACCATTTGCAGTACTGCGTTCAACTGTGCCCGGGGCATTGATTGAATTGGGACACCTGTCAAATGCAACCGAAGAAAAACTGTTAAAATCCTCCGCACACCAGGATAAATTGGTGGCCGCAATCGTCAAATCCGTCCAGGGATATAATTTTGATGTTTAATAAAAAACGCCCAACCGGGCGTTTTTTAGTATTCTGAATAACGACAATCATGTTCATATGTAAATATTCCGGTCTCGTCCTCGTACACATCGTCACCAGCCGGCAAAGTGCAACCCGTAATATCTGCCCAATTTGGTCTGTCTGTTTCCCCGCGAACTGTCTCTACAAAATATTAACTATTTTTCGGCGGCTTATCAAGAGTAAAATCACTTGCAAATAAAAACGAAATCTGTATAATCACACTTCGTCGGAGACGTGGCAGAGTGGTTGAATGCGCGCGACTCGAAATCGCGTATACGGGCAACCGTATCAAGGGTTCAAATCCCTTCGTCT
>JADINE010000048.1 GCA_017694175.1 Candidatus Enterousia excrementavium
TTTTTGTTGCTGTAAAAATTCCGGATTTCTGTGGTTGTATATTTTTATTGGTTGGGGTTGCAATTTGCCGAATTTTTTCTATATTTATCCTTGCTATGGCAGGAACAATAAAAATTCGCGGGGCTCGCGAAAATAATCTTAAAAATATTGATTTGGACATACCAAAAAATAAATTGGTGGTCTTTACTGGCGTGTCTGGGTCGGGCAAATCGTCGTTGGCGTTTAATACCATTTATGCCGAAGGACAACGCAGGTATGTTGAATCGCTGTCTTCATATGCACGGCAATTTTTAGATATGCAGAAAAAGCCCGATGTTGATTTGATTGAGGGGCTGTCGCCTGCTATTTCCATTGAACAAAAAACTACGTCAAAAAATCCGCGTTCCACTGTTGGAACTGTGACGGAAATTTATGATTATTTACGTTTGTTGTGGGCGCGTATTGGGGTGCCGCATTCGCCGGTGACAGGGTTGCCGATTAAATCGCAAACGATTCCGGAAATGGTTGATTGGACCATGAAGATACCGGCTGGGATAAAAGTTTTTATTATGGCGCCGCTGGTGCGTGAACGCAAAGGCGAATATAAAAAAGAAATCGCGTTTTTGGTAAAACAGGGTTATCAGCGCGCAATAATCGATGGCGAGTTATATGATTTATCTGCTGTGCCACCGCTGGATAAAAATAAAAAGCATTCGATTTTTGTGATTGTTGACAGGCTGCAAATGCCGGCGGCGGATGCGAGCGAGGCAGATGTTGAAGAATTCCGGTCGCGTATGTTTGCGTCGTTCGAGGGTTCGTTGCGGTTGGTGCCGGGGTCGGTGTTGGTGCGGCGGTTGGATACGAACGAAGATATTTTATATTCGCAAAACTATGCGTGTCCCGTCAGTGGGTTTACTGTGCCGAAAATTGAACCGCGTCTGTTTTCGTTTAATGCGCCAATGGGGGCATGCCAGGCCTGTGATGGTTTGGGCGTGCAATTAAATATGTCGCCTGATTTGGTGATTCCTGATCCGTCTAAATCCATATTGGATGGTGCAATTGCGCCGTGGTCGCGTGGCGGTATGTTAAGTCAATTTGATCATTTGTTGGATGCGTTGCATAAAAAATATAAAATTCCATTGTCAAAGCCGTGGCATACCTTAACACAACAACAAAAAGATATTATTTTGTATGGCAGCGGGGACGAGCCTATAAAGATTAATTGGAACGGGTTCGTTTATGAAAAACCGTACGAAGGCGTAATCCCAAACATAGAACGCCGCTGGCGCGAATCGGATTCCGAGGCTGTGCGTGCCGAATTGGCAAAATATCAGTCTGAAAAACCGTGCCCGGTTTGTCATGGAAAACGTTTAAATATCCAGGCATTGTGTGTGAAAATTTATGGGCTGGATATTATGGATGCGTGTGATATGGCGGTGGAACAATCGTTGCAATGGTTTACTGATTTGCCGCAACATTTAACGCAAAAAGAAAATGATATTGCACGTGTTATTTTGCGCGAAATTACAAGTCGTTTGCAATTTTTGAAAAATGTTGGGTTGGGATATTTAACTTTGTCGCGTATGTCGGGTACTTTGTCTGGTGGCGAGGCACAACGCATTCGATTGGCGTCGCAGATTGGAAGCGGCTTGTCTGGGGTGCTGTACGTGTTGGACGAACCGTCCATCGGATTACATCAAAGTGATAATGATAAATTGTTGGATACGCTGAAAACTTTGCGTGACAAAGATAATACAGTTGTTGTAGTCGAGCATGACGAAGATGCCATGCGTGCGGCGGATTTTTTGGTTGATATTGGACCTGGGGCTGGGATTAATGGCGGGCATGTTGTTGCCGCTGGGACGCCGGATCAGGTTATTAAGAATAAAGATTCGTTAACTGGGCAATATTTGTCGGGTAAACGAAAAATCGAAGTTCCAAAAAAACGGCGCGCCGGAAATGGGAATGTGATTTCAATCCAGGGCGCACGTGAAAACAACCTTAAAAATATAAATGTTGAATTTCCGTTGGGTAAATTTGTAGCGCTGACGGGCGTGTCGGGGTCTGGGAAATCAACTTTGTTGTTGGATACGTTGTATCCGGCGTTGATGCGCGCGTTATATAATTCTAAGTTGGAAACAGGGGCGCACGATATTATTCGTGGCATGGAAAATGTTGACAAGGTTGTTGATATTGATCAGTCGCCTATTGGGCGTACGCCACGCAGTAATCCAGCAACTTATACCGGTGTGTTTTCAAATATCCGTGATTTCTTTGCGGGGCTGCCCGAGGCCAAGGCACGTGGATACGGCCCGGGGCGTTTTTCATTCAATGTAAAAGGTGGCCGGTGCGAGGCTTGCCAGGGTGATGGCCAGATAAAAATTGAAATGAATTTTTTGGCCGATGTTTATGTGGAGTGTGATAAATGCCACGGGGCGCGGTATAATGAAGAAACGTTGGCTGTGAAATACAAAGGCAAATCAATTGCTGATGTGTTAAATATGACTGTTGAAGAAGCGTACAGGTTTTTCAGCAGCGTTCCGCAAATTGCACGCAAGTTGGAATTGTTAAAGCGTGTCGGGTTGGACTATATCAAATTGGGGCAAAGTTCGTTGGATTTGTCTGGGGGCGAAGCGCAACGTATTAAATTATCCAAAGAATTGGCCGCACGCAGCACTGGGCAAACGATTTATATTTTGGACGAACCAACCACAGGGCTGCATTTCGCAGATATAAAATTGCTGCTTTCTGTGTTGCATGAATTGGTTGACCAAGGTAATACCGTGATTGTTATTGAACATAATTTAGAGGTTATTAAAACTGCTGATTGGATTATTGATTTGGGACCGGGCGGTGGTGCAAATGGGGGACGTGTTATCGCAACTGGCACACCGGAACAAGTGGCGGAAAATCCCAATTCATTGACTGGAAAATATTTGAAAAAGTATCTGGACAATGGCGCAGGTAAAAAATAAAGTTACTATTATAAAACATAAAAGGAGAACGTAAATGTTTGGCTTTGGCAAAAAGAAAGCAAATAAACCAATTGATACAACGGCAACTGAAAATATGTCTGCCCAGATTGATGAAAAAGAATTGAAAAAGATGGAAGAAAAAATGCCAAGTGGCATGAAGGAAACTGCCCAGCGCATGATGTCTGGACAATTCGATATGAATGATATGTTGGCACAATTAAAGCAGATTAAAAAAATGAGCAATTTCAGCGGATTGTTGAAAATGGTGCCCGGGATGTCGGGGGCTGTGGCCGCGATGAAAGAAAAAATTAAAGATGGCAGTGTTGATGCACAAATTAAAATATTGGAGGCTATGACGCCGGCTGAGCGGGCAGAACCCGAGAAGATTTTTGCAAATGCAAAGACACGTATTGCTGAAACCGCTGGGTGCACTGTGCGTGATGTGGAACATATTATAAAACAGTATACTAAAATGCGTCAGCAAATGGCTTTGGTGCAACGCATGGGGGGAATGGAGGCCGTTATGGAAAAAATGAAAAAGCAGGGTAATTAATGAAGTGGATAAATTTATTTAGTGCAACATGGTGGAAGCAAAAATTTGATTGGACACCGGTTGCTGTCAAAACGCCAAGACCACGGTATGAAGAATACAAGGACGTCGGACGCACTCTTTTGGGGTACGAGGTTGAAGTTGAATATTTGTATCATGGTGTGCAACGTACGTTATTCCCAACTGATACGGACAAATTATGTTTCGTTACGCCCCAAAAGGCGTTGGCAAATGCGATAAGGTTTTATAAAGAAACAAAGAGCAAGGTTGCTCAATACAAAAAGGAACAACAAAATGCATATAAACGTTAAGAAAATTTTTGATTGGAATATCCAAGATGTTCGTGGGCCTTTTACGGTATATAAACAAGTTGATAAGGTCGGAAATAAGCAAGTTAATGGCTTTAATGTGTTTGTTGTGTATCGTTATCACGGCGCACGCAAATTCTTTTTTGATGTGATGTCTGAAAAATGGTGGAGTCTGTACAGTACACCGGAATTTGCAGCCAAACATTTTGCTGAACAGATGAGATTGAAAAAAGAAGCACAGGCGCAACATCAGAAAACACGTTAATTGGCGATGAAGATTTTAAACAAAAAAATTGCATCGAAAAAATCATCTGCGGCATGGATTCAGCGTCAGGCTGCGGATCCATATGTGGCGCGCGCGCATCGTGATGGATATCGGGCGCGTGCTGCATATAAATTAATCGAGATTAATGAAAAATATAATTTTTTGAAAAATGGCCAGGTGGTCGTTGATTTGGGGGCGGCGCCGGGGTCTTGGTCGCAATATGTTATGCGCGCATTTCCAAAATCGAAAGTGTTCGCAATGGATTTGCTGGAAATAACCCCAATCCCAGGCGTTGAATTTTATCAGGGCGATTTTACGTCGGACGCTGCGCTGGATTGGTTGGTGCAGAAATTACATCTGCCGGCCGAAGGTGTGGCGAATGGGAATGTGGATGTTGTGTTGTCTGATATGGCGCCAAATACTGTGGGGCATAAAAAAACTGATCATATTCGGCAAATGGTTTTGTTGGAATATGCGTTTGATTTTGCGTGCCGTGCATTAAAACCGGGCGGGGTGTTTGTTGCAAAATCTTTTACAGGTGGAACCACCAATGATTTGTTAAAAAAAGTTAAAGAAAAATTCGAATCGGTGCATCATGTAAAACCGCCTGCATCACGCAAAGACAGCGTTGAAATGTTTATTGTTGCAACGGGATTTCGTGGGTGATTTTTTATTTCATTGCTTCGGCCGCTGCGCGTGCCAATTCGTCGCATCGTTCGTTGTATGTATTGCCGGCGTGCCCACGAACCCAAACCCAATGAATTTTACGTGAAGCGGACAATTCGTCCAATTGTTGCCACAATTCTTTGTTTTTAACAGGTTTTTTAGCCGCCGTTTTCCAATTGTTGTTTTTCCATTGTGGCACCCAAATTTGCATGCCGTTTTTTACATATTGACTGTCTGTGTGTAATTCGATTTCTTTGTGATGACGGGTTGCATGCAGCGCGCGTATGACCGCTGTTAATTCCATTTGATTATTAGTTGTATTGGGCGCGCCACCACTGCGTTCGGCGGTGTGTTCGCCGTCGGTTGCAATAAAAGCCCAACCGCCGGGGCCAGGGTTTCCAAGACAACTTCCATCAGTCCAAATTTTTAACATTTTTTTAATCCTGTTTTGTGTTATAATATCATAAAATGAGATTTGATGCCAAACAATTGCGGGAAATGTCGAAAACCGTGCGCGCGCACGCGTTGAATGCTGTGCGCAATGCGGGATCCGGGCATGTCGGAATTGTTTTGGGGGCTGCGGATATAGTTACTGCTGTTTATGCAAATTTTTTGCGCCCCGGGGTTGATAAGTTTGTTTTATCTGCGGGGCATGGAAGCGCGTTGTTATATTCCGTGCTTGCTTTGGCCGGATATGATATTGATGATTTGTCTGAATATCGTAAATTTGGCGGGTTGCCGGGGCATCCGGAATTTGGAATTGATGGGGTGTGGGCAACAACTGGGCCTTTGGGGCAGGGTGTTGGCAACGCGGTTGGGTTGGCATTGGCTGAAAAAATTCGTGGCACTGATGGGGTTGTTTATTGTTTGTGCAGTGATGGTGATTTAAGCGAAGGTGTCGCAGCAGAAGCAATCGCATTTGCCGGTCGATATGAATTGAATAACCTGGTTTTGATTTGGGATGATAATGGCGTAAGTATTGATGGGGCCGCATTGGTTGATGTGGATATGGCTGCGCGCATGGCCGCGGCTGGGTGGAATGTAAAATATATTGATGGAAATAATTTTGCTGATTTAAATCGTGCTTTGCGCAGTGCCACTGGGGGGGATGGACCGACTTTTATTGATGCAAAAACCGTTATTGGGCGTGAATCCAGCCTGGCGGGGACGTCGGCGGCACATGGATTGGAATTGTCCGATTCGGAAATGATGCTTTTGGTGGAAAGAAATATCTCGTACATTGGTGATGCGTTGTGGATGATGGTGGCGGCAGATGCGCCGAAAAGGTATGCGCCGAATTATCCGAAAATAAATGTCGAAAAAGCGCCTGTGCCGGTTGCGACGGGGAAAATTTCTTCGCGCGAGTTGTCTGCGATGTATTTGGATTCTTTGTTGACAAATGGTGCAAAATTAATTGGTGGCAGTGCAGATCTGGGGCGAAACACCGGTGCAGATGTAAAACACAGTATGGATATTGTGGCACCTGATTTTCGCGGAAATTATATAAACTATGGTGTGCGGGAACATGCCATGGGGGCGATTATGAATGGGTTGGCAATTGCCGGAATGCGTGTGTATGGCTCGACTTTCTTGGTGTTCAGTGATTATATGCGCGCAAGTATTCGTTTGGCGGCCATGTCGCATTTGCCTGTGATTTATGTTTTTTCGCATGATAGTGTGGCGGTTGGGGCAGATGGCCCAACGCATCAGCCTGTGGAACAATTGGCGTCATTACGGCTGGTCCCGAATTTGAATGTTTATCGGCCGTGCAATGGGGATGAGGTTGCGTATGCATGGAAATCGGCAATTGCAAGTAATATGCGGCCAAGCGCAATTATTTTGTCGCGCCAAAAATTTGAACAAATTCCAACGCCAAATAATGCGGAAATTAAGCGTGGGGCGTATGTGATTTATCCTGCTGGTGCCAGAAAAGTGCGTGTTACCATTATTGCCACCGGGGCCGAGGTGCCGTTGGCTGTATCTGTGGCAAAAAAATTGGGGGATGCTGTTCAGGTGGTAAGTATGCCTTCTGTTGCAGATTTTCGTCGCCAGGATGTGAAATATAAAAATAAAATTCTGGTTGGTTATGTGGTGGCAATCGAAGCGGCGGCGTCTGCGCCATGGTTTGAATTTGCCGATGCGGTTGTTGGAATCGATTCGTTTGGAACATCTGGGGATGGCGGGACTGTTTATTCGCATTTTGGATTTGACACAGATGTAATTGCGCGCGATATTTTAAATAAAATAAAGTAAATTTCTTATATGGCTGAATTCGAATTTGTTTTATCGTCGGGTGAACGTATCCCGGTTGTTATTACGACGCGGCGTGGACTGCGTAATATTACTTTGCGTCCAAAAACGCGGCCGGTGCGTGAAATTCATATATCAAAGCCGTGGATGACGCCAGTGTCCACCGCGTTGCGGTTTTTGGAACAAAAACGGCGTTGGTGTGAACGTATTTTTGATAATGCACCACAAAAAATTACTGTGCGGCCGGGGGATGAAATTGAATTTTTGGGGCGGCATGTTGTGTTGCAGCATGATGCAAATCGGCGCGCGAATGAATTTATCGTGCACGATGAGGCTTCGGCAATGTTGATAGTTGGGGGCGGGGCTGATATGTTTGAACGTCGTGTGCGTGATTTTATTCGCAGCCAATTTTTAGTGACTGTTAAACAGATGGTGCGCACGGCGCCGCGCGAATTATGGCCACAGCGTATTACGATTCGTGACACAACCAGTCGTTGGGGCAGTTGTTCGACCAGTGGCACAATGTCTTTTTCATGGCGGTTGGCATTCGCACCGCGTGACGTGATGCGATATGTTGTTATGCACGAATTGGCGCACAGGGTGCATATGGATCATTCGCCTGCGTTTTGGCAAACTGTGTCGCAGTTGTACGGCTTCGGGGTTGAACGGGCGCGGCGATGGCTGAATGTGCACGGGGCTGAATTACACAGATATTTTTAACTTGTGTATTTATGGTAATCGGTTATACTGTGAATTGAATCAGTGGGGACATTGGTTCAGGGATTTAGCAATCCTATATCCATGCGGTGCGAAGGTGCCGAATATCCACCGACAATATGAAATTGTTGTCGGGTTACCTGGCCAATTGGTCGGGTTGTGTCGGCGATACAACAGGTTGCGTTGCAATCGAAAACCGACAGGTCATTTATGGATATGATTTGCTAACTTCCCGACCACCACAGTTTTTGGTGGTTTTTGTTTAACGTTAAAACAAAAAAGGAAGAAGCAATGAAAAAAATATTGTGTGGTTCTGTGTTTGCTTTAATCGCAACCGGTGCAATGGCGGACGGGTTCTATATAAATCCCCAGGTTGCATACAGCATTACATCTGTGTCTGAAAATCGTGTGGAAAAATTGTCACAAAATGGCGTGTGGGCTGAATTTGACGGAAATAAACACGAAAGTTGGTCTGGCAAGGGGCATAAATTTTCACCAAAAATTGCGGTTGGTTATGAATTTGATATGGAAAAAGCCGGCATATTGTCAGTCGAGGCTGAATATGGCCAAGTTGATAATTTCTTTAATGCGGTTGGATTTGATGCGGCTGAAAATGGCGATAAGCCAAACGATACTGATGTCAGAAACTTTACGTACAATGAAAAAACATTGGGCTTGAACGTTAAATATGGATACGAAGTATATAAATTCATCCCCTATGTAACGGCCGGTATCGGTTATACCACAATCGAATCGGAAAATAATTTCCGCAGCGGGCGTTATTTCTGGGAAACGCCGGCGACAACTGAAAATATGTCTTGGAATGTAGGGGTTGGTATCGAAGTGCCGGTTACAGATAACGTTGCGTTCAATATCGCGTATAAATATACCGACTTGGGCAGTGTAGAATATACAAATGGTATGTTTTATGACAATCACACCGCCGGCCAGGGTGGTATGACACGTGTGTTTGATTCAGATGTTGATTTGTACAAACATGAAATCATTGCCGGTGTGAAGATGTCTTTTTAATATCCTTATTATTTTGGTTTGGTTATTGTATCCCGCGTTATGCGCGGGATACGTTTTATAAAAAACTTGCAAAGTGGCGGATTTCGGGTATTATTCGCGTATGATTTATAAAACAGTTGTTTTTGTTGCACTGCATCACGCCCGCTGGGCGGTGTGTTTATAGCGTTTTTAATATATTTATGATATAATCAGTTTAATCAAATTGCCAAAGTGTATGGGCATTAACCACAGGATTAAAAAATGGAATTAAAACCAACAAAAACTTTGTCTGGATTTATAGAATTGTTGCCGGCGCAACAACGCTGTTTTGACGAGTGTGCGGCGCGTATGCAACAGGTATTAAAAACTGCTGGGTTTGCGCACCTGGATTTGCCGGCAATCGAACGGGCCGAAGTTTTAACCGATAAAGACAATTGGGATGAAATTGAAACCCAGATGTTTTTGTTCCAAAAAGGCGATACTAAAATGGGTTTGCGCTATGACGGGACGGTTGGACTGTCGCGTTATGTTGCCGGGCATATAAATGATTTAGTGTTCCCGTTCCGTGCGTATCAGTTCGCGCGCAATTACCGTGGTGAACGGCCGCAACGTGGGCGGTATCGTGAATTTTATCAGATGGATTTGGATATCATGGGAATCGATACGTTGTCTGAAAATTACGATGCTGAAATCGTGGCGACGTTGGCACGTGCGTATGAATCTGTGGCTGAATTTATTGGGCCGGTGAATGTGCGCGTTGGAAATCGGCGTTTTTGGAATGCTATGTTTGCATATCTGGGATTAAATGCTGAACAAAGCAGGGCGGCGTTTGTTTTAATTGATAAACGTGAAAAAATCTCGGATTTTTATGATGGGTTGGTGGAAACAGTTGGCGCGGACGCAGCGGCAACGATAAATCGTGTGTTCACTGATGGATATAAATCGTTTGTAAATGTATCCGATGCGCTGGATGCAGCAATTCGCGAAATTGATGATTTTATGATTTTGTTGGATTCAATGGGAATTCAAAATGCAACAATAGATTTGGGAATTATGCGCGGGCATGCTTATTATACCGGTGTTGTGTTCGAATTTTTCCTGGATAATTTCCCGGAATTGGGGGCAATTGGCGGCGGCGGTCGGTATGAAGATTTGGCGTCTAAGTTTTCCAAAACAAAAATTATCGGCGTTGGTGCGGCGGTTGGTTTTTCACGGTTGATGGTTGCGTTGTTGGATGATAATCGAATCGATTTAACGCCTTTTATGCGCCCCGTTCGCGCGGCTGTGTTGTGCATGGGCGGCGACCAGGTTTCGTATTCTATGCGTGTGTTGGCGGCGTTGCGTGGCGCTGGGGTTGTTGCAGTGCCGTATTTGGATGCAAACAAGAAATTCAAAAATCAAATCGAATTTGCTGATAAAATTAATGCTGATTTCAGCATCATTATCGGTGAAAACGAACGTGCGTCGGAAATGCTGACCGTGAAAAATATGCAATCTGGTGAACAACAAAGTTTGCGTGTAGAAGAAGTGATAAAATTATTGAAATAGGTTGTAAGTACCATGGTAATTGACGATAAATTAAAAGATATTCAATCGCGCGCAGCCGAAATTTCCGAGCAGATGAATTCCGGGGCTGTGTCGGGTGGTGAATTGACCAAGTTGTCAAAAGAATATTCAGAATTGAATGAAATTTTGCCACTTGTAAATGAATATTTCGCAATAAAGCAGGGCATAGATGATGCAAATGAAATGCTGAACGATGCAGAATTGAAAACAATTGCCGCAGAACAATTGGATGAATTGAAGCATAAATTGCCTGATGTTGAACGACAATTACAAATTGCATTGTTGCCCCGGGACGAGGCTGATGATAACAGCGTTATTATGGAAATTCGTGCCGGCGTTGGCGGGGAAGAATCTGCGCTGTTCGCGGGTGATTTGTATAATCAATATAAATCGTATGCATTGCGGCATGGGTGGAAAACGGAAATTGTTGATGAAAATCCAACGTCGCTGCATGGGTACAAAGAAATTATTTTCAAAATCGATGGTGCGGGTGCATATGCACGGTTGAAGTTCGAATCGGGTATTCATCGTGTGCAACGGGTGCCTGAAACCGAGGCCGGCGGTCGTATTCATACAAGTGCTGCATCGGTGGCTGTTATGCCCCAGGCCCAGGATATCGATATAGTGATTGATGACAAAGATATTCGCATCGATGTGTTTCGTGCGTCTGGGGCGGGGGGGCAGCATGTTAATAAAACCGACAGTGCTGTGCGTATTACCCATTTCCCAACGGGTATAGTTGTTACATGTCAAAATGAACGCAGTCAGTTCCAAAATAAGGCTACGGCAATGGCTGTGTTGCGTTCCAAGTTATACGAAAAACAGCGCACCGAGCAGGTGAATGCCAGCAATTCTGCGCGTAAGACTATGGTTGGGTCGGGCGATCGCAGTGAAAAAATTCGTACGTATAATTTTCCTGAACAGCGTGTGACAGATCATCGTATTAAATTAACTCTGTATAAATTGGATGATATTTTAGCAGGTGGCCCCGCGTTGGATGAAATGATAGATGCTTTGATTGCCGCCGATCAATTGGAACGTTTGGCTAATTTGGAATAAGTTTGTTTTATCTTGTCGCGTAATTGAGATAACGATGCGAATAACAATTCGTTGATTGATGTCCGGCTTTTGCAATAAAAAATCCCGCATAGTGCGGGATTTTTTAATCAGAATATGTATTTTAAATTAACACTGCCGTTCCAGCCTGTGCGACCGCCATCGCGGCGATTAAGTTGCAATGCAATGTTAAATCTGTCTATGGATTTTTCAATTCCAATGCCATATTCTGCATAATCACGTGTTTCCAGTTCTTCGTATATTGTGCCATTGGCCCACACATCACCAGGATTGCCCATCATGAATGCGTATTTGAAATTAAGATATCCAAACCAGCCACGCCCAACATGTTTTATTGCGCGAATTTCAGGGGCAACTTCGAACATGTTGTAATTTGCATTGGCAATCATATCGCCTGACATAGACATATAATCCGCCGAACCAATCCATGTATAGCCCGCATAAACACCCGGCTGAATCGTGAACGAATCATCCAGCGCAATGTTGAATGTGGCATTCATTGCAACGCCGGCCCACATGTTGGCGAATTCATCAAACCCGTATTCTGTTTCCGCGCTGTTATACAAAGCGCCGGCGTTTGCCGCAAAGGACAGATTGAAGTTTTGGATGTTATAACCCGTATATAACCCAACATGGCCACCGTTTTCAGTTATGTTGATAAAATTGTTTTCCTGGTCACCGCCAATGTAACCACCAAACAACCCCCATTCGGAAATGCCCAAACCACGTTGAGCCTCGCCCCCGGCAAGACCAAACATAATTAAATCTGTATTCGTATCCAGACCATCAATGTCGTGGAATTTAACATCGTCGTTTATATGTTGCCAATTTATCCATACGCTGTTTAACACTGGGCGTGGATCATGATATTCTGGATCCATTGTGTCGCCACCGTTGCGACCAGTTTGCACTGTGCCATCGTCGCCATATTCGCCATACATGCGGGGCCACCCATACATCGGCGTTGTGCCGTATAAATATTTTGAATCTTCGTCGTGTTTAATCAAATGTGCACGCCCGCCCAGCGCAGCAGACGCTGTGCCTTCGAATGTTTGCATGGCTGTGGCCATAATTGAATGTTGAATTGCAGTGATGTTATGTGCCGTAAATGTGTTCGCGTAAATGTGCGGGCCGGCTGCAAACGCACCTGTCGCAGACAGCATAAAAGTTGCCAAGGCAAATAATGATGTTTTTTTCATAATCTCTCTCGCTGGTTAAATAATCCTGTATGTGTGCATTATATCACAAAATTTGGTGTTTTGAAATAAAAAGCATCTTATTTATTGTTGAGAATTGACGCATTTTTTAGTAGAATTCGCGGTATGAAAGAAAATATAAAGTTGGATAAACCAATTGTTATGGTTGGCCTTATGGGGGCGGGTAAAACCAGTGTAGGGCGCGCGTTGGCGCGGCGGTTGGGCATACCGTTCGTTGATTCCGATAAAGAAATCGAGGCTGCGGCCGGGTGCAGTGTGGTTGATATTTTTGCCATGTATGGCGAGGCTGAATTTCGACGTGCCGAGCAACGCGTTATCGAACGTCTGTTCGATACACCGCCTGGGTTGAAAGTTATATCCACAGGCGAGGGGGCTTATATAACGCCTGCGGTGCGAAAAATGGTGCAGGAACGCGCGCTGTCAATATGGTTGCGGGCGGATTTGGATTTGCTTGTAAAACGCACCGGGTTTCGGCATACGCGGCCGCAGTTGCTGCACACGGACAGTCGGAAAATTTTGGCGCAATTAATTGATGAACGATATGATATTTATGCGACGGCTGATATTACTGTGGAAACGCGGGATGAAAGTTTGCGCAAAACATTGGATAAAGTCGTTAGTGCAATAAAAAATTATCAAAATACACAGGGTGAAAAAAATGGCGAAAAGTAAATTTTTTTCTGAATTCAGAACGTTTTTGGAACGCGGCAGTGCAATTGATATGGCCGTTGGTATCATCGTCGGAAGTGTTATGACAACTATGGTAAATTCATTGGTGAAAGATGTTATTATGCCACCAATCGGGATGATTTTGGGCGATATTGATTTTTCGCAATTTTTTATCGTTTTGTCGGGCGGTACGCCGGGGGCGCATTATAACACTGTGGCCGAGGCCCAGGCCGCTGGGGCCGCAACCATGAACATAGGGGTGTTTTTGAATACTGTGGTAAGTTTTCTGATTACTATGTTCGCGGTGTTTTTAATGGTGCGCGTGATGAATAAAGTGCGCGCGAAAAAGGCTGTGACAACGCGGACGTGTCCGTATTGCAAATCTACGATAAATATCCAGGCGACGAAATGCCCGAATTGTTGTTCGAAATTACAGGCCGAGGAAATTATACCCGCCCAACCAAGTGATTTGGAAAAGGGCATTAAAAGTGTGACCAAGGTCGCCAGGGATAAAATTACAAAAATCACAAAAGTGGCAAAAGTTGGGCGAAAATCACGGTGATTTGTGTGGTGCGATGCTTTGAAAACGGCGGATTTCCGCCGTTTTTTGTGCTTTTTTGGGTGTTGCGATGTGGGAAAATGGGCGGAACAGGGCGGTTTTGTTGGGCTGGGGCGGTTTTGTGCTGTCTTTATGTTGTGGCGATACAAACAATTGTTGCAATGTATGTGGCGCATATCGTGCAAATTATAAAAAGTTTGCCGTTGCGGTGACAATTGCGCGATGATTTTTCGCCGGTGCTGGTTGTTTGATTTATTATTGTGTTCGCCAGTGTGACGTTGATAGTTAGATTCATTTTTTGTATTTGTTTTGTTGTTTCTTTGCTTGTTACGTTGTTGCGGGGCGTACGGCAAAATTTGCTCAGTTTTTTGCCCCAGGGGACGTGATATCATAAATATTTATAAAAGGCGCATAATGTATATTATGTATAGTTTTGTGTGTTGGCACCCCCAAAACTATACATAATATATGAGGATTATGTGGTCGCCGGGGCTCATAAAACTATACGTAATATAACGGGAATGTGGAGTGCTGATGCTCCCAAAACTATATATGATATATGAAGATTACGTGGTCGCTGGGGCTCATAAAACTATACGTAATATAACGGGAATATGATGTGCTGGTGCGCTCATGAATACAAGCAGATTTGTTTTGTGGTTTTGTGTGT
>JADINE010000049.1 GCA_017694175.1 Candidatus Enterousia excrementavium
CAATAACCACAACCACCACTCCGCCGGCTTGTTACCCACGAAAATTGCAACAACAAAAAACGGGGCAACGCCCCGCCTTTACATAACTTTGCCCTGTAACGGATAAAAAGTTAATTGAATCTTTTCCCACTTTTCAAATTCATTTGGCGGCAACATTTTGAATGGCTGACAAACATTTATCGCACTGCGAATAGTATCCAACACATACGCAAACGCAGGATCCGTATCTGCCCGCGCGGCCGACTCAAACCATACATCGCGCACAGACCCATCACGTCGCATGGTCAAATGCGCCACCGCACGAATATCACCAATATCATCACGCGTTGTATCAATTGTCCAGCACCGTGTCATTGCCACACGCAAAGCATCCGCAACAGACACCGTCAATGTTCTGTTCAACGACACCGTTTCACGATTAACGCGAATAACAGTTTTTTTCTTTTTGGGTTGTTCTTCTTTTTTCGCCTCATTATCCACAGCCGGCTCTATGTTTTTCACCACAGGCTCTGGGATTTCAGGCACGGGCGGCACCTCTTCAACCAAACTTGGTTCTTCGATGGGCTCGGGCTCTTGCTCAATTTCAGCCGGCGCAGATTCAACAGGCTCGGCCGCCGGGGCAGGTTCCGGTTCTGGCTCGCTTGCTTCCTGAACTTCTGCATCAGCATTCACATTATGCAAAATGGTTTCGTCACCACTGATATTCACAGCATTTAAATCTATTTCCAAAATTTCAATTCTGTCGGGCGCAACCAACCCGGCCCGCTCCACAACCACAGCAAATGAAGTAAGCATTAATGCCACCAAAGTCAAATGCCCGCACACAGACATCAATAAATTTTCTGATGAAAATCGACTGCCAAACTTCATATTTTTATTAACTATTCTGCATCCAACCTGGTACGCAATCCAACGCGTTGAAACCCGGCATCTTTTAATTGCCCCATAATCGACATCACCGCACCATAATCGGCCGATGTATCGCCATTTATCACAATTGTCAATTCAGGATTTTCCCCGCGCATTGCCACAACGCGTTTTACCGCATCATCGCGCGACAATTCAGTTTCCCCAACATAGTAACGCCCAGCTGCATCAACACTGATTTGTATTGCGTGATCATTCCCAGTCAACGCAGAATTCCACGCGCGCGGCAAATTCAAATCAATCCCAGTGGTAAGCATCGGCGTCGTCACCATGAACACAGCCAACAACACCGTCATGATATCAATCATTGGTGTTAACGAGATATTAACATCTGTATTTCTGTATCTTCTGCGCGTCATGATACACCTATTTGTGTTTAAAACTTTTTGCCTTTAATTCTTTGACCCGTTCAGTCAACATATCATACAAAGTGTCTGATTTTTTGCTAAAATATTGATATGCAATTGCCGCCGGCACAGCCGCAATCAACCCCAACGCAGTCGTTCCCAACGCGGTTGCCAATCCCGGCGCGATAACCCCAATCGAAACAGATTGATTCACACCAATGGACGCAAACGAATCCATCACCCCCCAAATTGTCCCAAACAATCCGATAAACGGCGCAACATAGGACACCATCGATAAAAACCACAGATTCTTGTCAAACGGGCGAATTAATTTATCTGCGATAATTGATAAATTATCACCATTTTTAATTTGCACAGGATGTTTTTTCTGACGATGCCACATACGAATTTTTTCGATAATCACCGCCCACGAAATAACACTGCCAAAAACCAAAACCAGCGATATGAACAAAGTCATCCAATCGCCCGTAAACAAAGTTGTCAAAGAAAAAGTATTCGTCATTATTTATTTCCCTTTGTTAAAATTACTCCCTAAACGGTGCAGCAACGCTTTCAGGAATCCGCTTTGGTTGCATATCTGCACCGATATATGCTGCTGTCCCAGACAGTATAGCACAAATTTCATCATCTTTCACGAATTTTTGTTCAACCGACATTGATGCCGCACCAAATTTAGTCACCGTTGTTTCAACAACAAACTCGTCCCCCAAAAACAGCGGCCGCACATACCGAATACTTAAATCACGAATAACAAACCCCACATCGCCATCCGGAAATTTTATCCCACGCAAAATATTCATACGTGCACGTTCTGCGATTTCTATATATCGCCCATGATACGCAATACCGCCCGCATCAGTATCTGCATACGCAATCGCAAATGGAAAAGTATAAGTTCTCATTTTTTTATTTCCCCACAATTAAAAAACATAAAATTATTTCACCAATCCCAAATGGGCATAACCCGCATCAGTAACAATACGACCACGCGGCGTACGTTGAATAAATCCCAACTGCATCAAGTAAGGTTCAATAACATCTTCGATGGTATCAGCAGGCTCAGACAATGCCGCCGCCAGATTTTCAATCCCAACCGGCCCACCGGCATAGTGCCGCACGATGGCGGTCATATATTCGCGATCCATTTCGTCCAGACCACTTTCGTCTATGTGTAACTGAACCAACGTCGTTTTAATTGTATCGGCCGAAATCGCATCACGCCCCAATGCGGTCGCAAAATCACGTGCCCGCTTTAACAACCGATTTGCAATACGCGGTGTTCCCCGAGCACTGCGTGCCAATGCTTTTGCACCATCAACATCAATTGGCATACCCAAAATATTTGCACTGCGCATAATAATTTTTGCCAGATCATCAGGCGAATAAAACGATAACCTTAAATCAATTCCAAATCGGTCACGCAACGGATTAGACAGCAACCCAGTCCGCGTTGTCGCCCCCACCAACGTAAACGGGGGCAGGTCAATCCGCACACTTTTGGCCGACGGCCCTTCGCCCAGCATAATATCCAACTTGAAATCTTCCATCGCGGAGTACAGAACTTCTTCGATTGCGGTGGGCAAACGATGTATTTCATCGATAAACAAAACATCCATTGGTTCCAGCGAAGTCAGTATCGCCGCCAAATCACCTTGCTTGGTAAGCATCGGTGCCGCGGTCGCCCTGAAATTAGTTCCCAATTCATTCGCCACAATATGCGCCAACGTAGTTTTCCCCAACCCCGGCGGCCCATATAACAAAACATGATCCATGGCCTCGCCCCGGGATTTTGCTCCTGAAATAAATACAGACAAATTCTGTTTCAACGCATCATGCCCGATAAAATCAGACAAACTGCGTGGCCGAATGGTCGCAGCCATTTCATCTGGAATATTTGGATCTAAAAATCGTTCAGTATTATTTTGCATATTACTACAACAACTTATCGTCCGCATTTTCACGTCCCACGTACGCTTTCAAATCATTGTACATTTGACGTAAATCAGCGGGCTGCAAATAATGTTCATCAGCATTTTTAACACGAATTGTTTCCAAATCAATTTGCGCCTGTTTTTTCAGCACCTGGGTTAAATGGGTTGCAAACGCTTTGGCATCATCAGATTCATTTGCGCCCTGTAACAACAAACCCCGATTTGGTCGCGGCGACAAAAACGCAAAATCAGACACAGACGGATCCGGCGACACCAGTGCAAACCCTGACACCTCTGGCCGACGCATCATTGCCTGTAACACATACCATGCCCCCAATTGATTACCAGCCAACCAAATTCGGTCGCTGTCTTCATTTCTGTTTTGAATCCAATCAATCACGGTTGCGATATCCAACATATTTTCAGCAGTGGTACCAATTGCGCCCTCGGAATTATTCACACCGCGATAATTGAAACGCACCACAGAAAAACCGATATCCATAAATGCCCGAAACATAGCATACGACACACGATCATTCATGTGGCATTTCTGGCGCGGGTTCCCAGACAACACCACCGCCAATGGGGCCGCCGGAACATCTGATTTATGATACACAGCGTGCAACTTGCCCGCTTCACCCGAAATCATAAGGTCAACCATAGCAAACGCCTTCCTTTAATAAAATCTTATTTTACTGTTCTTATGGTGATATTTATAAAACAAACTACACGCAGTTTTCAACAGAAATTTTTACTTTGACAGGGTACCCGCGAATGTTTTAAGATTTATCAGAGAGAAAAAAGGCGTTGACATGTCAAGATTTGTTTTAACAACGGTTTTTGCTGGATTGTTTGTATTCGGTGCCAGTGCTGCAACCGAAGATATTGTGTACGACAACTTTCAAACAATATATACCGAAACACCGGTTCAGTCGTATTACGCATATCCGGACGATCCTAATTTCATTCCTGAAACGGAATTCATGAACCGTGCAGACAGTTTGGATTACGATTTGAACATAGAAGAAGCACGCCAAATTGAATCTACTATGCATCCTGGTGTAATGTTTGCCGATCGCCCGATGATTATATGCCGTAATTTCGGCTGTACTCGGCTGAACGACCGTATAACCCGCACATTTTTGTTCAACAGCCTGGCGAATATGTTCATGATGAACACCCATTCACGTGTTTATATTTGCGAAGCGGATCCATTTTCCCGCGATTGCCTGCAATCTGGCATATCTTTTCCGGTACGCAGCGGTATCGCAAACGCATTGGTCAAAATTCCCAAGGCAACAATTTCCCAGGTAAATGTTTCAACCGGACTTTCGCGTGCCACAGTGGGAATAACTTATGAGTTTTTGGTAAACGGCATTGCCCGCGTATGCGAACCAACGGTTATGGATATTGTTATCCCCGTTAATTCCCAGGCCACATTATCAAATCGTGAATTTGCCTGCAATATGACAAGCGACGGATTAAGCAATGTATCGCTGTTGGTAAACATTGACTATATTGATTTGGACTATGGCATTTTGGGCGGCTATTATTCATTGGGAATGCAGGGTCCCACAACCGGCGGTGGCACAGGATACGCTTTATTCAAAACTGAATTCACCACTGGTGGGATGCAATTCCGTGCATCTGTTGTCGAAGAAGAGGGACTTGCCGGTGCGAATTCAATGATGACAATCCAGCCCGGCGAATATGCCGTAGAGCCGCTAAACAAATAACCTGCGGAATGAACAAAACAGTTTTAATTATCGACGATGACGATATGTTGCGCAAAACGCTGGCACGCGGATTGCGCGACAATTCTTTCAATGTGCTAACTGCAAATTCCGCAGAATCCGGCACGGAAATATTATCCCGCGTAACAGTTGACGCCATTATTCTGGACAGAATGCTTGGTGGCATTGATGGATTAACCATGTTAAAAGAATTGCGTGCCGCCGGCGTCGCAACGCCTGTGATTATGTTAACCGCCATGGGCGGGGCTGAAAATGCCATAGACGGCCTGGCGGGCGGGGCAAATGATTATTTGGCCAAACCGTTCCAATTACGCGAATTAATTCTGCGCCTGAATAACATAATACATAACAAAGCGGCCACATCCGAAATAAAAATGCCGAACGGGCTGATTTTTACCGACGAGGAATTTTTCATCACGAACCCGAACGAACCTGGCGCGGCTCCCAGAATTTTGCCACTTTCTGGCGAAGAAAAAAAATTATTGCGTAATTTAACGATGCCTGCGGGCAATGTTGCACCTGCATCCCCGATGGTTGCAAAACGCTTGCGCAATAAATTAAATGGTGTATTATCTGACATAGATATAATAACTGTTCGCGGTCATGGATATAAATTAATTCTGTTGACCCCGAACGAAAAAAACACTGGTGACCAAGCATGAGATTAATACCCCGCAGTTTTTTATGGCGCACAATTTTAATGATTTTGATACCGCTGATAATCGCGCTGGTTATTATTGCCAATGTGTTTTTCGGCAACCATTGGGCGCGCGTACATGCAACTTTGGCGCGCAGTTTGGCGGTTGAAATCACCACCATGATGAATTTTATGGACAATAACAACGCAGACGCGGCACGCACCATGGCACGCGACATGGGCATTAACGTTTCCATAAATCCAAAATTAAATCGCCCCAGTCACAACGATAACAAATCCCGTGAAGCGGGCCTGTTGGCAAACGAATTGTCAAGACGCCTGAACCGCCCAGCCCAGATTTACATTGACAAAGACAAACGGCTTGTATTCATCGATATTCCCACAAACGATGGCCAAATTGCGACATTTGGAACATCGCTGTACCGTATTTATTCCACCAGCACCGAGGTATTTATTATCTGGCTTATTGGTTCTATATTAATCGTATCGATATTGGTTACCCCATTTATTATCATGCACACACGATCAATACGCCGCATTGCGCGCGCAGCAAATCGTTTTGGTCGTGGTCTGGATGCGCCTGGTTTTCAACCGACAGGGTCCAAAGAAATCCGCGAAGCGGCATCTGCAATGATTACCATGAAAGAACGCCTGAATCGTTACAACCGCACCCGCAGCGATATGCTTAACGCGGTAAGCCACGATTTAAAAACGCCATTGGCACGCATGCGTCTGGCTGTGGAAACGGGCGAAGCATCAAAAGAAAACCTGTTACAAGATATTGATCGCATGACAGAAATGGTAAACGGGTACCTGGCGTTTGCGCGTGGTGAAATACCAGAAATAGAACAAACCACCGAATTGCCCGCCATGCTGTTGCGTACTGCACGCGATGCAGCGCCCGACAAAAACATTCAAACCGATTTTCCGAACGAGCCGGCGCAATTCTATGCCCGTCCAATGACACTTGCACGTGCGTTTGGCAACATAATTGAAAACGCTGCGCGCTATGCGAAAACAACCATTCGCATAACCGAGCACGATTCACCCGAACAAATCGAAGTTATCATAGAAGACGATGGCCCAGGCATCCCAGATAATAAAAAACGCGATGCAATGCGCCCATTTGTGCGCCTGGACGAATCGCGCAGTGAAAAAACCGGCGGAACC
The DNA here is from genome assembly GCA_017694175.1 of Candidatus Enterousia excrementavium. Classification (GTDB taxonomy): domain Bacteria; phylum Pseudomonadota; class Alphaproteobacteria; order Rs-D84; family Rs-D84; genus Enterousia; species Enterousia excrementavium. The sequence goes on from JADINE010000049.1 coordinate 6,809, forward strand.
GGCCTGGGGTTATCTATTGCCCAAACAGCAATCGAAAATCATGGCGGCCAAATATTCTTGGAAGACAGTGATCTGGGCGGTCTGCGCGTACGTGTTATATTACCAATATAAAATCATACGGATATAAAAAATGAATTTATATAAATATGTATCAGAATCGATAAACGATAAACTGGGCTTTACGGCAAATCTGGAAACTCCGCGCAATCGCGCATTTGGTGATTTTTCAACAAACGCCGCAATGGTAATGGCAAAAAGTGCCGGCAAAAATCCCCGCGAATTGGCAAATGAAATATTGCCAAAATTGCGCGAATTGGATTTTGTGGCCGACGCATCAGTCGCAGGTCCGGGCTTTATCAACATAAAATTGCGTGATGATTTTATATGGCGCACTGCGGCCGAACCACATAATGCGACAACCGCCACCCCTAAAAAAATCGATCTGGATTATGGCGGATATAACGTTGGCAAAGCATTACACATAGGCCACCTGCGAACATCAATCGTTGGCGACACATTCAATCGTATTGCGCGATTTCTGGGGCACACAACCAAAAGTTATAATCACATTGGCGATTGGGGTCGTCCAATGGGGTTAATTATCGCATGGATTTTGGAATACGGCATGCCAAAAAATGCGGATGAATTAAATAAAATTTATCCAGCATCCACAGCCCGCGCCCACGATGACGAAACTTGGCTGAATCGTGCCAAAGAAATCACCGCGGAACTGCAATCCGGCAATCCGCAGTATCGTCAAATTTACGATGATTTTATGAAAATTTCATTGGCGCAAATGGACGAAGTCCTGCATCGTTTAAATTTATTACCGTTTGACGCAACCATGGGCGAACGTGGCGTTGCGCCATACGTTGCCGACACACAAAAAATATTGGAATCGCGTAACCTGTTGGTGGAATCAGATGGCGCACTGGTCGTAAACGTCCGCACAGACGACGACACAGCCCCCATGCCACCACTGATGTTTCGCACCAGTTCTGATGCCCAAACATATGCGGCCGCTGATTTATCGGCAATATATTATCGCACAAAAACGGACAACCCGGACATAATCGGATATTTTACCGATTCGCGCCAGAACCTGCATTTTCAACAGGTATTTCGTGTGGCAAAAATGGCGGGGCTGACCACGGCCGAATTATTCCACACCGGATTCGGCGCTTTAACCGGGCCAGACGGCAAACCATTCAAAACGCGTGACGGCGGCGTTGCAGAATTATTGGATATTTTGGATATGGTGCGCGACGCAGTGCACACACGTGTCACCGCAGCGGGCAAGCAATTAAACGCCGAAACAATTAACAATATCGCATTGGCGGCCGTTAAATTTAATGATTTATTGCACGACGTGCGTTCCGACTATGTATTCGACCCAACCCAAATCACCAGTTTCGAGGGTCGCACCGGTCCATATATTCTGTACACAGCGGTGCGTTTGAACAGTGTATTAAAACGGGCAGGTGACCAATCTGATGCATCGGCCAACGATTTAACCGACGACGAACGCAATTTGTTAATCGAAACATTGGATTTCGAACGTACGGTACAAAGCGCATTTGATAACCGTGCAACAGATATGATTGCAAATTACGCATATGATTTATGTCAACTGGCGAACACATTTTATCACAACTGCCCAATTTTACGTGATGATGTGGATGCCCCAACACGTGCAAAACGCCTGGGGATTACGCGCATTGCACGCGACACATTGGCCGCTGCGATTGATTTAATGGGTCTGAAAATCCCAGATGAAATGTAGTGTGTAAAAAGTCCTTACATAAATTTATAAATTTGTGTATAATATAAAGAAGTCCTAGGGAGAAAACGGGTGAGAAAACATCTACTAGTGTTGGCAATATTACTCACCGCTACGCCGGCCTTTGCGGTTGATGGCGCGGAGGCTGTCAAGGTTGCATCAACAAAATACGTCGACACAATTCTTGAATCGTTAAACCAGAAAGTTGACCTTGGAAGTGCGCAAACAATAACAGGCGTAAAAACATTTTCAGTCAGCCCGATTGTCCCAACACCGGCCTTGCCACAGGCATTATAATGCTTAAAAACTATTTATAATATTTTTATCACTGTTTATGCTTGCCCCAGTTGCACGTACACAACGTATTAAACTGGCGCTGGGGGGATTGACTTACCATACAATTCGGCACTGGAAAATCCTGGAATCGCTGCAAACATGAAATATTTGCTGACTGTGGTTGACATTGCAAACGAATACCTGAACGATGAAAAAACCACAAAAGCCATGTCCACATATTCGGGCGCAACAGGTTTATCTGATTACTATCAAATACCGGACAACTGGAAATAATACGGTATAATAATACCACAACAAATTTTCTTGACTTTTCTGCGTTAACGGGGCATAATAGCCCCGCTAAATTTAATAAAAAGGTAAAAACTATGGCAGCGACAAAATCGTTAAAGAAAAGCGAATTGGATGCAAAATGGTATCTGATTG
>JADINE010000050.1 GCA_017694175.1 Candidatus Enterousia excrementavium
GCCACGCCCGACACAGTATCCCCGCGCGCCACAACAAATGTTACATCATCTTTTACAACCGAACGAATTCCGAACACATACAGCACAATAAAAACAGCGATAATAACCGCCGCACAAACGATATAGCCCCACTTTACTGATGGAATAAAACTTTTTATTTTCATGGCCATGCCATTATACAGATAAAAAACGAACTTGCAAAAACAAAAACAAATCTTTTATAATATGCACGAATTCACACATGGATTATGTGGATTTGGGGAAGTAAGACGCCCTTCATTTCACCGGTACCGTTTCGGTGCTGACAAATCCCGACATATGGTCGGGGTGTCACAGGAATATGGTTTATCCGAATACTGTGTAATCAACGTGAAATGTGATTGTCTTACCGCCCCGACCACCATCAATTGTTGGTGGTTTTATTTTTTACAATACGCTAACCGGGTGGATAACATGACACATACAAAATTTGCGCCGGACGCCACAGACGCACGCATTGGCGAATTAATAAAACAGGCACGCACAAAAATGGGCTATGCCCAGGCGGATCTGGGGCGTGAAATTGGCGTCACTTTTCAACAAATTCAAAAATATGAATCAGGTGCCAATAAAATCGGCGCGGCCACATTGCACAAAATCGCAAATTTTTTTGAAATCCCGGTTGCTTGGTTTTATGACGAATTGGACAGCCCATGCCAAACGCAGAAAATCAGAAACTGCGCGACGTGCCGCCCCGCATTAAACGACGCGTTTGATAATCAGGCATCTGACGCAAACGCGCAATAAATTGTTCGTATCCGGGTTTGTTTTTTAATTCATCGCGCCATTTGTTATATTGCGCAACAAATTTTTTCAGCCAATTATCAACCGTAATTGAAATATTTTTGTTATATTCGGCCATGTTTTTGGCGTCTGAATGTTTATATTCGGGGTTAAATTCGTTAACCTCCCTATCGAAATATTTATGAAAATCAATCGGCGCAGCCCCGGTTAAATCACGCACAACATCGTCCAAAATTTGCGATCGCATTCCCCGATGATTTAATTCAGAATTAATATAATCATACAGCGAATTCAAATCGCCCGATTTACTGATTAAATTATTATCAAACACCCCATCGCCATCAAACACTGATTGTATATCACCAGACACATTTTCAATGGCGGACGCCACAGAACTGAAATGCCCCTTGTTGCTGGCCACGCCGTCCAATCCGATATTCTGGGCCGCACGTGCGGCACTGTCCGCGACAAGACCCGCATCACCAACATGCGTCACAGAACGATAGCCCATTTTTTCGGTCGTATTTATAACAGCCATATCGCGCACAACATTGGCCAAAATTGCATTTTGACCGTCACGCATCATGCCGCGAATAAACGCATTTTTATCACGCGCGCCATCATACATTTTTTGCGCTGTTTTTCCCGCACGCATTAACATATCTTTGATTTCCCATTCGGGAATTTCATCACGCGCCAATTTATCATACTCGTAGCGCTGCATATCACTCATGCGCGGTAATATTTTTTGAATGTCGTCCTGGGTAAATCCGTCAATTTTATAAATCGTTTCATTGCCCTGAATTTTATACAACGCGCCGTCCGCCACGTCCCCAGGCCGCACAATATGTGCATCGGCCGGCAACACCAATCCCGTTTTCACATCTGGCGCGAAATATGTATCAAACAAAGAAACCTGCAACGGATTTCCATTTGCCTGTACCAAATCCGAATATGGCGCCAAAATCACAAACTGCATATCGTTCCAACTGCCGCCACTGTGACCCTGGACCGGGTGATTTAACGTCACATGCACAGTCGCACGCGGCAATTCAAAATTTGTCGCCATCGCCGTCGTCGGAACAGCCAGGCGCCCATCAGGCAACCTGCGCGGCATGTATTTTGTGCAATGCACCGCCAGCCAATTTGCCGGATTGGACATATACGCCACCTGGGCGTCTTCGTCAAAATTTAATTGTTCGGTTGCCCGTTTGAAATCTTCTTTGCTTGCCATGTATGAAATTATACCACAAACAACCAAAAAATACCACCGCCGTTCCCGGCGGTATTTTTTCTAACTATTTATCTTTTTCTTTATCGTCGTCCTTGCCCAATCCTATAACATTTTTAACAGGCTCGATAAGTGTACCTTTTGCGCTGTCCAACGTACGAATCAATGCGCGCCGAATTTTCCCGGAAATAGTCATCGGCAAACTGTCCACGAATTCGATTATTCGTGGATATTTATACGAAGCAGTACGCGCGCGAACATGATCCTGTAATTGGCGCACCAAAACATCAGTCCCCTGGAAATATTTGTTCAAAACGATTGTCGCTTTGACCGCCATACCGCGCGACGGATCAGGCACGCCCGTGACGGCAACCTCGCGTACGGCGGGGTGTTCCAACAACACACTTTCAACCTCGAACGGGCTTACACGATATCCAGACGTTTTGATTAAATCATCGTTACGCCCAACGAACCAGTAATACCCATCATTATCACGATACGCCACGTCACCGGTATGATAAAAACCATCACGGAAAACCTTTGATGTTAATTTTTCATTTTTGTGATATCCCTGGAACAGCCCAACGGGGCGCCCATTTTTCAACGACACGCAAATTTCACCAACTGTCCCGGCGGGCACAGGGCGACCGCCCTCGTCCAACAATTGCACATCCCACCCCGCCGCAGGCATACCCATACTGCCGGGCTTTGGTTCAATCCACTGATTCGTAAACATCATCACACACGTTTCAGTTTGGCCAAACCCCTCGTGCAGTTTTATATTGGTTGAATTGTAAAACCGTTCAAAAACTTCTGGATTTAATGCCTCGCCTGCAACATCGGCCTTTGCCAGCGCAGACAAATCATACCTGGTAAAATCAGCATGTATTAACATTTTATACACAGTTGGCGGCGCACAAAACGATGTAACATGATTATCAGCCATCGCATGCAACAAATCATGCGCCGTTGCAATGCCTGCAAAATCAAACACGAACACAGTCGCCCCTGCCAACCATTGGCCATACATTTTGCCCCACGAACATTTTGCCCAACCCGATTCGGACAAAGTAAAATGCACATCACCATCATGCAGACGCTGCCAAAAAACAGCCGTATTAATATGCCCCAACGGATATATAAAATTATGAGCAACCATTTTCGGCATATCTGTTGTACCACTTGTGAAATAAATCACCATGGTATCAGTATTTTCATTCATCACACGTTCAATGGTATCCGGCATAGTATCAATCGATTCGGCAACTTCGACATTAGAAATCAATTGAACATCGCGGTCACCAATGGCCGATTTAATTTCATTTATTATGTGTCCATCATCAAACGCGATAATTGCCTTGGATTCTGCTTGCTCGATACGATATTCAATATCTTCGGCCTTTAATTGATTAGTGGATGGAATTGGAATCACGCCTATTTTATGCATAGCCAACATTAAAATCCAATACTCCCAACGCCGACGCATAAACAGCAACACAGTATCCCCACGTGTCATCCCCCGCGACGTCAAAAAATTCGCCACAGAATTTGACATACGCGACAATTCACGAAAAGTAAATTCTTTCTTTTCACCACTGTCATCAGTCCACAATAAAGCAACCTTGGTTGGTTCTTCGCGCGCCAAAACGTCAATTACATCATATGAAAAATTAAAATGGTCTGGAACAATTGGCGCGCCATTTTGAATATAGTCATCATAACTGTCAAATTTATCTTTTTTCAAAAATTTTGTTGCAAACATATTTGAACCTTTATCAATACCCAGGAAAGTATTGCAAATAATTTTGCGATGTAAAAGAAAAATAACAAATAAAAAATGTTGATTTTTTTTCATAACAGTTGCATAATCGCCCTGCTTGCTAGTCAGTTTTCGGAGTGTAGCTCAGCCTGGTAGAGCGCTACGTTCGGGACGTAGAGGTCGCTGGTTCGAACCCAGTCACTCCGACCATCCGCTTTCGCTTACGCTACAGCGCGATTGGCACAATCGAGATGTAGGGTTAGAGAAACGAATGTCTCGCTGAAGTCCACAGGACGCAAGCGGACAATAAATAACCTCCACCCAACGGGTGGCTTTTTTCTGCCCTGTCCGCCACAAATAAAAACGGGGCACGCAGCCCCATTTTTTATTTTTCAAATCGTTTTATAACCAAACTGGCATTTGTTCCACCAAACCCAAACGAATTGCTTAATGCAACGTTAACAGGCTTGTTTTGCGCCACATTCGGCACCAGATTGAAATCACCAACTTCATCTTCTGGATTTTCCAAATTAATTGTTGGCGGCACAATACCGTCGCGTATCGCCATAACACAGAAAATCGCTTCGATTGCACCGGCCGCGCCCAACAGATGCCCTGTCATGGATTTGGTTGACGACATGCAAACATCAGTGCCGGCAAACAAAGTTTTCACAGCACTCAACTCGCCCAAATCACCCAAACCAGTCGATGTTCCGTGTGCATTAATATAATCGACATCAGCCGGCGTCATCCCAGCGTCATTCAACGCAGCCTGCATTGCACGCATGCCGCCTTCGCCACCAGGTGCCGGCGCCGTAATATGATACGCGTCACCCGACAAGCCATAACCTGCAACCTCGGCATAAATTTTTGCGCCACGGGCAACCGCATGTTCGTATTCTTCCAGAACCAGAATGCCTGCACCTTCGCCCATAACGAAACCATCACGTTCCTTGTCCCATGGGCGCGACGCTTTGGTCGGTTCATCATTGCGGGTGGACAACGCCTTCATCGCACAGAACCCAGCAACACCGATTTTACCAACCGCACCTTCGGATCCACCAGCAACCATAACATCAGCATCACCATGTTGAATCAAACGCACCGCTTCACCAATTGAATGCGCGGCCGATGCGCACGCCGTCACAACGGATAAATTCGGCCCCTTTAATCCATATTTAATGGAAACGTGCCCAGCCGTCATATTAATAATAACCTTTGGGATAAAAAACGGACTGATGTGACGTGGTCCATTTGCATACAATTCAACGCAATTATCATATATAGTATTCAATCCGCCAATCCCGGCACCAATTGATACACCCATCCGACTTTTATCACCATCGTAATCAATTAAGCCTGCATCACGAATGGCTTCATCTGCGGCGACCATACCATACACAATACATTTATCCATTTTGCGTTGTTCACGTACATCCACAACAGCATCAGGATTATATTGCCCTGGTTCAGTCCCTATAACTGGCAATCCTGCAATTTGAGATGTTAAATCAGACGCATCAAATGTATCAATTTTGCGAACACCGGAAACCCCATTAACAATGTTTTTCCACGCGTATTCAATACCTGTTCCAACCGGCGACACGATACCCATACCGGTAATAACGACTCGTTTCATACTGTTTATCCTTTGTCTTGCACACAGATATAATAACCTGTTTAAAGTCACTCGTACAGAAAAAAATCCGTCAAGCGCAAAAAACACTCTGACGGATTAATTTAATCTGGTGTGTCTTCACCCCAGAATTATTTTTTATGTGCTTCGATATAAGCAACTGCTTTGTCAACAGTATCCAATTTCGATGCATCTTCATCTGGGATTTCGATACCGAATTCTTTTTCAACTTCCATAATGAATTCAACAACGTCCAAAGAATCTGCGCCCAAATCATTCACGAACGAAGATTTTTCCTCAACCTTAGCTTCTGGCACGCCCAATTTTTCGGACACGATTTTTTTCACTTTTTCAAAAGTTGTCATTTTTTATCCTTTGTTTCAGTTAAATTTGTGGCCCAATCCTGGGCGTCATTACTTAAAACTATCATTTTCGCGCCCCAGTGTCAAGGAATTATAACAAATTATAACAAACACTTGACAATTGCATTAATATATGCTCAGCCCACGACATCAGTCAACACTGCGTTCATATTATTACGAAAATCCTCGCAATCAGACGTCCACGTTAATTGCCGCATTAAAAATTTATGCACATCATCCATTGTCAAATTGGGGATACCTGCGGCAACCGCCACCCGCCGCCACGCAGTACGCGGATCGGTTAAATGCCCGCGTCCGCGCCCTGGAAAAACCCAACGTCCATCCTGGGGCAAATCCTGTAACAAAACAACCGCCATATCAGACAACGGCCGTTCACACCACGTATAATGATTAAAATCTAAATCGCGCCACTGCATAGAAAACACTTGCGACTTTGGCGCGAACCCATACACCAACATAAAAAAGGCAGCCCGCAAATTCAAATCAGATTCCTGTTCTATGGCCTGCATTAATCTGTGAAACCCGTGTCTGTTCAGTGGCCGCACCCGCCTGTGCTGTGGCACACGTGGCAACCCAACAATTGGACTTTGTTTCACATATCCAGAATCCACAGCATATTTAAACACGCTTTGCAAAAATTCCTGCATACGCCCCGCAATCGCCCGACCAGAAATATTGCCAATCACCTGGGTTACATCATCGCGCGTTATTGCATCAACATTCTTATCCAACAGTGGCACCAAATGGCGTGCGATGGCACGTTCCAATTTATCTCGCGAAATACTGTTGCGCCGCACACGTTTTTCTAAATATACATCCAAAAATTTTTTCAAAGATATTTTTTTTCTGCGCACAGGTGTTTTTTGCAAAGCAGATTCCAAAACACCCGCAACTGCGCTGCGCGCATCTTCCACATCCATGGCCGGATAATTACCGATAATGATTCGCTTATCACGACCATGCACGCGTTTACGAACAAAGAAAGTTTTCACACCCCGACTGGTAACATACAACCGCAAACGTGGTTCAGATATATCCTGGACAACATCAAACCCAGTTGCCGGTGCCGGCAAATTATCCAAAATAAATGGATTAAAAAAGAATTGATGCGCCATATTTTGCACCTTTGGTTAAATTCTTCCGCGCAATACCTTGTATGCCCAGAAATATTGTTTTTTTCTTTGCAGCCCAGCCACTTTTTCACGCATTGCAAAATACCTTGCATTATGCACGCCATATGCACACCCAGGCTTTTTACACGGAAAAACCAGACTAAAACACGGACAATTATACTCACAAAAACTTGGGATTTCATCACCAGTAATTTGGTTTATTGTGGTTTTTATATATTTAATCTTGCACCCAACGTACAACCGCGCCAGACTGTCATCACAATGCCCCACATTATTCACCAATCCGCGCCCAGCCTGATCAAACTCTTTACACGCCACACGCAGTTGCGATTTTATTTCAGAATATTCACGAACATCCTTTATTAATTCTTTCAAAGGTGTTCCCAGCAAATACTTTACAGTTCCCGGCATCATTTACATCACCCCATTTATTTTACGCGTGCGAATTTATGCAACCAGAACTCATTCCTGGCGCGCTTTAAATTTTCCAATTTCCGCCGCACACCAAAAAACAGATTGTTACAAGATAAATACTCGCAATTTTCATACGAACAGCGCCAGCCATCCATTGAAAATTTCGGACAATTCAACTCGTACTGACGCGCGATATCCATACGCATTTGAATATCATATTCCCATTGCCAAAATTGCTGCACACATCCAGCAAACGGGTTCGCGTACGGCGCCCCATACCGGCATTCACCACGATCAACAACGATGAGATTATACGCCACGCGCGACGCACGACGCGCTTCTGCGACTTTTGAATTCAGTTTATAAAACGCCGCAACATCGCCACAAATATTGCGCACAGGCGTTTTCAAAATATACGTTATAAAACCCATCTTGGACCTATTTTGCGCGTGAACGTTTTTTATTCATAAAATTACTTTTTATCCGTTTCAAAGCATTGTATTTAGCCAACGCATTTACATATTCGTTATTACATACATAAAAAGCGCACCGCACACGGCCGCACGTACTTTTTCCTTCTGCGAAATATGAACACGTTTTATCATCGTCGAATACATACACATCCTTGTGCTGAAAATCCCCAGCGCCCGAATTTTGTTTCAATTGCGCGCAGAATTCCGAATCGAATGTTTCGCCCAACGATTTCAAAGTTTGATATTTTTCTTCAACAACTTCACGTTGTATACTGATGGCATCACTTAATCTTGCATATTTTTTTACAAGCGAAAATACATTATAATTTTTTTTCATTTTCACACCTTTTAATTAACCTTTAATGCATTGATAAATGCGGACTGCGGTATTTCTACATTACCAAAAGTGCGCATACGTTTTTTTCCTTCTTTTTGCTTTTCCAATAACTTGCGCTTTCGCGTGATATCCCCGCCATAACACTTAGCGGTAACATCCTTGCGATATGCAGCAATTGTTTCCCGTGCGATAATTTTTCCACCGATGGCGGCCTGCAACGGAATTTTGAATTGGTGACGCGGTATTAAATCTTTCAAGCGTTCCACAATCTGCCGCCCGCGTTTTTCAGCCGCACTGCGATGACACATAAACGACAAAGGCTCTACATTTTCATCATTCACCAGGATTGAAACTTTCACCAAATCAGACGGTCGATATCCCTGCACCACATAGTCAAACGATGCATATCCCGACGAAATAGATTTAACACGATCATAAAAATCAAATACTATCTCGGCCAACGGCAATTGATACACCAACACCGCGCGATTACCGACATACGAAATATTTTCCTGAACCCCACGCCGTTCTGCGCACAGCGACATAATGCCACCCATATATTTATCAGGCATCATAATTGTCGCACGCACCCACGGTTCTTCTATGGACGCAATTCGCGTTAAATCAGGCATATCGGCTGGATTTTCCAAATCAACAACACTTCCATCGCGCAAATACACTTTGTACAACACGCTGGGCACAGTATTAATTAAATTCAAACCGAATTCGCGCCGCAGCCGTTCGCTGATAATTTCCATATGCAGCAAACCCAAAAATCCGCACCGCAATCCAAACCCCAACGCAGACGATTTTTCCACAGTAAATACAAACGACGCATCATTCAGCGCCAATTTTTCCGCCCCATCACGCAGGGCCGGATAATCATCGGCCTCGACCGGGAAAAACGACGCGAACACCACCGGCACAGACGGCTTGAACCCAGGCAACGGTTCGCAATCCGCCCCACTGCGCGCATCCACGATTGTATCGCCAACCTTGCAATCATGAATGGTTTTCATGCCTGTTATAATGAACCCGATTTCACCAGTTTCCAACGAATCGGCATCAACCATTTTGGGTGTAAAATAACCTATTTTTTCAATAACATACTCGGCGCCAGTGGCCATGAATCGAATTTTTTGTCCGCGCGTCAGTTTTCCATCAACCACACGCACCAGCACCACCACCCCCAAATAAGAATCATACCACGAATCCACCAGCAACGCGCGCGCAGGCGCATTTTCATTTCCGCGCGGCGCCGGCAACCGGTGCACAATTTCTTCCAACAACTCGGGCACACCCGCCCCGGTTTTCCCAGACACACACAACGCATCTGCGGCGTCCAGCCCAATAACATCGGCAATCTGCTCGCGCGCGGCATCCACATCGCTGGACGGCAAATCAATTTTATTCAACACAGGCAACATTTCCAAATCATTATCCAACGCCAAATAAGCATTAGCCAACGTCTGCGCCTGAACCCCCTGGGTTGCATCGACCAAAATCAGCGCCCCTTCGCACGCAGCCAGCGACCGCGACACTTCGTACGAAAAATCGACATGCCCGGGCGTATCCATCAAATTCAATTGATACACCTGGCCATCGCGCGCAGTATAATTCAACCGCACAGTTTGCGCCTTGATTGTGATTCCGCGTTCCCGTTCAATATCCATAGAATCCAGCACCTGCGCTTTCATTTCGCGCGATTGCAACCCACCAGTATATTCAATCAACCTGTCGGACAAGGTAGATTTTCCGTGATCGATATGCGCGACGATTGCAAAATTTCTGATATTCTGTTGTTTCATAAAAAACCTGGTGTTTTGCCTTGAACTTGCGGCAATGATACACCAGTATAAACAAATCTGCAACCACAATTTTCACCTAAGTGAACAAAGAAATCAGCCCTATTCCCAATCCTGCGGCGATAATGGCCCCGATTGTCAGCGGCCAGAAATATTTTTTGACTATGGCGTTTGCGCGTTCCTGGAAAAAATACAGCAACGCAGCAACAATTGCGAATCGCCCTGTCCGGAAAATTGCAGACACCCCGATAAAAATCCAGATTGGATATCCAATAAACCCCAGCCACAGCGCCAATAACTTATACGGAATCGGCGTCACCGCAGTAAGCACTATGATTAAAATTCCATATTTATCGAACATAGGCTTAATCGCCGTATCGATTAAATCAGCATTCGAAAACGTGTTTATAATCCACATTCCCAACGAATCCCAAAGCCACATTCCGATCATATACGCAATTGCGCCCCCAACGATGGATCCCAACGCCGCCGCGACAGTAATCGGCACAGCGCGTTTTTTATTTGCGATGATGGGGGGCGTCATGAACACTTCGGGCGGAATGAATAAAAAAATCGATTCGCACACAGTCAACAAAAACACAATCCACGAATAAGCACGACTTTCCGATTTACTTAAAATATATTCAGCGAATTTCATAATAATCCTTTCCGTACAGGCGCAAAATTTACTTGATTGTAAAATAATAAAGAATAATTTACAATTACATAAATTGGGAAAATAAAAAATGAAACACAGTCAAAAACAGAACTCAAATCGCCCTGCCCGCATGGCCAGCACAGTCCAAACACTTGCGGCGCAAATTTTGCGTGAACGATTTGGCGACGATGAATTATTAGGTGGCGTATCATTGGTTGGTGCGGCTGCGCGTGGCGGCACCCAATTTGTGCATTTGTATTATTACTCGCGCAACCCAGACATTAAATTGGTTCAGCGCCGATTGAACGAAGTAACCAAAACAGTCCGTTATGAATTGGCATCGCGCCTGGATCAAAAATACGTCCCGGAAATCAAATTTGAATACGACGACACACTCGACCGCGCCGAACGCCTGGACAAGATTTTGGAAAATTTGTGATTCACCCTCGCCCCATCGCAGAACGCCCCCCCTTGTCATTGCGAGGGAGTACGATCAACGTTGAAAACGTTGGCGTCTGCCCGTGGCAATCCAGGACAATGTGTCCGCGCAACGCGCGGTGCCGTTTTATCCCAACCAGAAATTATCCTGTTCTGCCAGATCAATCCAATCTGGATTCACAGATTCAATCAATTGTATTTTTCTTTTCCGCGACCCAGCTTTCAAACGTTTTTCCCGTTCCAACGCATCATTAATATATTGATAATCTTCGCAATAAACCAATTTATCACAGCCATACCTGGCGGTAAAACACCCTGGATACACGTTATTTTTATGTTCATACACCCGCCTGCGAATATCATTCGTCACCCCAATGTACAAAGTCCCATTTTTACAATTTGCCATAATATATACAAAGAATTCATACTTTCGCATAAAAATCCCCCACCATGCCCATTGCAATCCAGGTCAATTCATACTTTCGCATTCGCCCCACCCTGTCATTGCGAGGGAGTACGATCAACGTTGAAAACGTTGGCGTACGACTGCGGCAATCCAGGTCAATATGTCCGCGCAACGCGCGGTGCCTTTTTATTTACTGGATCGCCACGCTCCGCTCGCGATGACAATGGGGACTAATCTAACAATTACGAATTATGCCGTCACATTCCCCCACCCTGTCATTGCGAAGGAGTACGATCAACGTTGAAAACGTTGGCGTACGACTGCGGCAATCCAGGTCAATATGTCCGCGCAACGCGCGGTGCCGTTTTATTTACTGGATCACCACGCTACGCTCGCGATGACAATGGGGACTAATCTGACAATTGCGAATCAGGTCATCACATTCGCCCACCCTGTCATTGCGAGGGAGTACGATCAACGTTGAAAACGTTGGCGTCTGCCCGTGGCAATCCAGGTCAATATGTCCGCGCAACGCGCGGTGCCGTTTTATTTACTGGATCGCCGCGCTACGCTCGCGATGACAATGGGGACTAATCTGACAATTGCGAATCAGGTCATCACATTCGCCCACCCTGTCATTGCGAGGGCAGACGAACGGACCTGCAAGTGGGCCGGCGTCCGCCCGTGGCAATCCAGGTTAATAAAATCCCGCGCCAATGGCGCGGCACACATCTATACCCCTCATTCCAATAAAAATCCCGCCGAATGGCGGGGATTTTTATTCAACCCAAATGGCTACATAATCCGTGGCATTCCGGCCACCAAACGGAATCTCAACATTCCCCTTGGTCACAGTAACCTTGCCGTCCGTCTGGGACACACCCGTCACCACGGCACCGGTGCCGGTCGATGTGCTGTCCAGTGCGGTTATTTGCGACTTGGTCGCATAGGTTGATGTAATCACATTTCCGGACGCGTCCTGTGTCGCCTTGGTTGCACTGTCGGCTTTGGTTGCACTGTTCACGGTCACGGCGCCGTCTGTACCAACAGTAATATCACCAGCAGATTTCACACCACCCAACGCATTGGCGGTTGCAACCGGCAAAGTATATTCCTCTGGCAAATTGGCCGCGGTAATAAACCCACTGTTGTTGGTCAATTGACTGGTTGTTGTCGGCACAGTGATATTAATCGTCTTGTTCGCAGACGCATTCGCAGTAAACGTATCGACGGTGGCGCCATTTTTCTGAATGGTCAACGTGGCGTTATTCACCGTCGGAATGGTCGGACGACCCGACAAATCGCCGTACGCGCCCGTTTTCGCGACAGTGGCCAACCCGTCGATTTTTTCATCGACATACCCACTGGACGCGATATCGGCATACGCCCCCCCCACGACCATCATGGCGATAAATGAAACTGCGAAAATACCTTTAACTTTCATCATATCTGTGTCTCAAAAAAACTTAATAAATGTTTATTTAATTTCGCTACTCTGCTCCGCTTTGTTTTTTTGGTTGTATATGTGCGACGCGACATCACGCCGCACATATTGTTATGCCGCTATTATTCGCCTTCGCCATTACGTGCAATAACTTCCCATGCATATACACTGTTATTAAATGTTAATACACACTTTGCGGTTCCACTGGCACATTCACCATCTGGCGCCGGGATTGCAGCGTTTGCTGTTTGCTGTGCCTGGGTTGCAGTTTGCTGCGCCTTCGTGGCGGTTGATTGTGCGGTCGACGCTTCATCTGCTACTTCCTTGATAGCGGTAACAACCGTTGATGCCGTTGTTCCCATATTTGTTGCGGAAACCGTACCAACCTCGCTGTTATATGTTGCCTTTGGCAAAGCTGCATTCGCTGTTGTTTGTGCAGATTGCGCCGTGCTTAACGCACTGTCTGCAATTGCATTTGTTGCCGCCAAACCAGATTCAGCGTCATTAACCGCCGCTTCCAGGTCATCAATATCACCCTCGGCCGTTGTCACACGTTCGGTCAACTTGGTAACCGTGTCGCTTGTCGCCATGCTAGAAATTGTAGTCTGAATAGTGTCAATTTCGCCTTCGGCTGTGGTCACCCGACCTTCTACGGCATCAATTGCGGTGTGCGCGGCGGCCAAACCGGTTGTTTCATTATTTACAACGGTTTCCAACGCATCAACATCGCCCTGGGCGGCCTTTGCGGCAGTTTGCGCCTGGCCGGCCTTGGTATCTGCTGCCTTGGCTGCGTCAATGGCTTCCTTTACACCACCAACAACTGTTGTTGCGTTTGTTGTTCCCATATTTTCCTTGGAAACAGTGCCAACCTGACCTTCTAACGTCTTTGCAGCGTATGCCGCATTGGCTTCGGTCTCGGTCACATAATCTGCCAAATCAGCTTCTTGCAATGCACTGTCTGCCAAATCCAAAGATGCATTGACTGTATCAGACAGTTTTGCTTCTGTCACAGCCTTGTCCGCGATATCAGCGGTCGCAACTGCGCCATCTGTAATCTGGGCACTGCCAACGGCGTCCAATGTTGCCAAATCACCCAGGTCGGCTGTATTGGCCTTGCCCGCCAACCCATCTGTTAATTCTGTTTTGGTTGCGTGTGTTTTGGACGCAGTTTCCAATGTATCAACACGTCCCTTTAATGCTGTAACATCAGCATCACTTGCAATACCTGTTGTTTCTGTTTGGATGGTATCCCATACGGCCTTGGCTGATGGATATTGTGCGTCTGTTGATTCTGCACTCAATGTTGTTGTCTTGTTTGTTGTTCTTTCAACGTTTGTTATATCAGCCGGCTGAACAGCAGTATCTGCTTTTGCCCCCTGGGCAGATGTTGCAAATTCGGACGCATTGTGTGTCACGATATTGCCATAACCACCGATTGTATCATTTATTGTGTCAATTTGTGATGTATGACCAGAAACAGTACCCTGTAATGATGATACAGTTGCTGCATCTGCCTTGGTTCCAACCTGTTGGTCAACATAGCCCTTGGACGCGATTTCAGCGTGTGCGACACCGACCGAAACAACGGCCAATAATGTTGCAAAAATACCTGCTGTCAGTTTTTTCATCTTTTTCTTTCCTTTCTTTCTTTTTTTATTTGTTGTTTTTTAATCCTTTGCTTCGGTTATTCCGCCGGTTGTGTTACCGCAACCCACGCCAAATCACCACTGGGCGTTACTGTCAATACGCACAGATTTGAATCCGCAACACAGTCCGCATCCGGCGCCGGTAACTTTGCATCAATAGATGCAACAACATCATTGCTCAGCTTGTCTTCTGTCACGGAATCGTCCGCCAATTTTTCTGTTGTAACAGCACCATTGGCAATTTTATCGGTTGTAATTGCATTTGAACCAATGTTATCTGGATTAACGGGAATACCCTCGGTCGATAACTGTTGAATCTGTTGATCTGTCCACGTGGTGATTGCGCCAATTGTCGGGAACAGTGTTTCAGACGATTTATTGTCATTATCGATTATTTTGGTCTTATTAGATGTATCTTCTTTGCCCGCCAATCCAGACGTCAATGCCGTTGTCGTTGCATAATTCGCCAATGCTGTTTCGTCGGCCTTGGCATCCAAAGCCGTGGTCAAACCAGTAACCTTATCCTGGCCGATTGTCGCAGCAGATGTAATATTACCGGACGCATCAGTTGTCACGATATGATTTTCGTGACCGACACCCATTGCAATGTCCTGCTTGCCAGAAATATCGGCAATTTGTCCCGCCAATGTTTCATCTAATTTATCGGATGTCACGGCACCATCGGCAATATCATCAGTACCAACCGCACCGTCTGCGATTTTATCGCCCGTCACTGCGCCATTTTGAATTTGACCGGTTCCAACCGCATTATCCGCAATCGCATCGGCATCAATCGCGTCATCGGCAATTTTATCACCGGTGATTGTGCCATCGGTAATTTTATCGCCGGATACAGAACCAGAGCCCAAATCGGTCGATGGATCAAATTCAACATTTGCAATCTGTTGCGTGGTCCAATCGTATACGGCCTTGACAGACGGATATGCGTCTGTGGATGCCTGGTTGGTTGAATCAATGACGGTGGCTTTATTTGATTTATCTTCCTTGCCGTCAATTTCTGCATTCAACGCAGTATCCAACTTACCCGCGGAAATGGTACCATCGGCAATATCTGTGCCGGTCACACTGCCATCGGCAATGGCATCGGAATTAACCGCGCCATCTTTGATATGCTCGGCACCAATGGAATCATCGGCAATTTTGTCGCCATTAACAGCGTCCGCCCCGATTTTATCACCCGTCACGGCACCAT
>JADINE010000051.1 GCA_017694175.1 Candidatus Enterousia excrementavium
TTTCATATTGATAAAAATTTATACCTGTTGCACTTTGGCGCAGTCGATATGAAAATGCTGGAACAAAAGGCGGCGGCCCGCGGCGCAGATTGGCTGGCGCACCTGCACAGACGTGGCAACGGCACAATTAACGCAGTAACCACCCTGCCCGCGCATGACGAAAAGTGGTTACGCCGCGCACGCATTTTGCAAACCATCGCCCGCCCAATATATGCACTGGATAAACCCGGAATGTTGGGAATCAAACGCGTGGTAAAAATTCCATCGCGATTTAAAAAATCAGGAATTTAAAAACTCTTGTATTCGTCTGGCATACTTGCGCGCACGCGCTGTGGACGGATTTTCAAAAATTTTCGAATTCATTCCACCAATCGCCCGCCGCGCGATATTAACATCATCCGCATTTTCCAGTTCACACACCTTGCGCATTGCAATAATTATAAACGGCCATAAAAATTCACGTTTAAAATGCGAAAATTCTGATGCAGTTGCATTTTTCGAATATAAATCAAATGTATACTTTAATCCCACGACAATTGATTCAATCATGCGTAATGCTTTGGTGCTGTTCAACGCAGACGATGCATTCGGCATATAAAAATACAATGGTAAATTGGTAATCGCTGTTTGCGGCCGACGCAACATCACAGCCGACCACCATGGAAAATCTTCAAATATAATACCTTTTATAAAAGCAATATCTTTTATTAAATCGCGCCGATACAAACCCAACACAGGATAACAATGCCTGCGCACAGGACGGCGCACATGCAATGTGTGATTACGTTCAGTACTGTGATATAAAACCGAATCAGTTTGCATCGCCCGCACCCGCGCAACATCGTATTTTCTATTACGCAAATCCGGCAACTTATCAGATATATTTTTTCCCGCCAGCATAAGTTTTCTTGTATTTCTGTAAAAACGCGAATCGATTTGAAATACAACCATATCGTCATTATTTTTCTCGGCTATATACGATGTAATTTCAAATATCTGCGGATGAATAAAATCATCACTGTCCAAAAAGAAAACATATTTTCCGCGCGCTGCGCGCATTCCGTAATTTCGCGCATCAGACGCCCCACCATTTTTTTTATTAATTACCCGCACCCGCGAATCACGCGCCGCATATTCGTCCAAAATCGCAGCCGAATTATCAGAACTGCCGTCATTCACACAAATCAATTCCCAATCATGAAAAGTTTGATTTAAAACACTGTCCAAACAACGCCGCAAATATTTTTCAGAATTGTACACCGGGCAAATAACAGAAATCATAACCTTATTTTTTTGCATGATCACACGTATCCTTTATGAACCGCCGAATATCGCAACGCAATTTGCGCGCCCAACGCACAGGCGGATGATCTAACGCCCCCATTTGATCCAACTCGCAAAAACGCGCCCGCGCAGCATCCAAATCCGCCCTGTTATCCAGATATTTAATTTTTCGAAACGCCCATTTAATAAAATACCATTTAAAATTTTTAGACCATTGACGCATTTGATATTCATTGGCATCTTTTTTGTACCGGGCAAACGCATCAGCAATTCCGTCACACAAACTGTGCAAAATTCGTAATTGTTTGGCGGACAAAACAATCCCACCAAAATTCGGCACATAAAAATATAACGGCAAAGGCGCAATTGTCACCCGCGGATTTTTCAGCATAACGGCCGACCACCATGGAAAATCTTCGAATAAAATACCTTTGATAAAAGGCGTATCAGCAATTAATTCGCGCCGATATAAATTTTTCCAAACCTGACAATGCTTAACCAACCATTTGCGTTTCGGGTTAAATGCATTATGCGCGCGTTCAGTTGCATACGCATAAATATCGTCGGTCACCAACGTTTTAACCCCAGCAGGCTTATAATGTTTATGCACACGCCACGGCACAACGCTGTCAGTATCCATTTTCAAAACATGCCGCACCATTAATTGCGGGCGATAAATTCTGTCATATGTGAACGACACAATATCCGACCCATCACGCGTAGCCAGAAAATATGCAATTTCCATAGTTTGCGGATGAATAAAATCATCGCTGTCTAAAAACAAAATAAAATCGCCATCGGCCACCTGCATACCAGCATTACGTGCGTCCGACAGCCCGCCATTTTTTTTAGTAATAATTTTAAATCGTGAATCACGCGCGGCATATTCATCCAAAATCGCAGCCGAATTATCAGGACTGCCGTCATTTACACAAATTGCCTGCCAATCAGAAAACGTCTGATTTAAAACACTGTCCAAACAACGCCGCAAATATTTTTCTACATTATATATTGGTATAATCACAGATATTGCGGGCATATTTGAATCCTTTGTCTGGTGTTAATTTTTATACATTTTATTAATCATCACGTCGGCAAAACTTCCCTTTGGCGGATTATCAGCCCCACGGTAAGTCAATTTTTGGAAAAACGCACCCGACGTCACACGATCAAAAGTTTCCTGATCAAACGGCTTGTCTGCATAACTCCACCACAGCGCATGTGTTGGATCCTGGTCAACATGCGGCATCACGGCGAAATGAACTTGTGCACGTGGGTCATACATAACCAAAGTTTTAAACAGCAACTGATGCATAAAATAATCAAAATTGCTGTTTTCATGCATCCAATAATCCAAAATCATTGCGCGCCACGCATCCAGCAAATACGCCCCGCGCCGCGAACGAATGAAACAATTCTGCATAAAACTGTACGGACTGCCTACATTTTTGCCAGCCAGATAAACAAAGAAATCTTCTTTCATTATCCAATCAGGAATTGGCGCAGTCGCAAACCCGGTTGAATCCAACCAAACGCCGCCATGTTCATACAGCAATTCTACACGACAAATATCGGCAAAATGCGCATTTTTAATTTTCCCCTCGGCTCGTTTTTTCCAAATGATATCAGGCAACGTAATATAATCGCGCAAAGATTTTTCATCCAGCACCACTAATTCCTGTGTGCAATTTTTACGAACACTGCGATAACAGGCCTGAACCAATGGCGGCGCCTTGTCTTCGCCCTGTAACCAAATAGTCCATATTTTTTCATTTGCATCATCACGCACAGGCTGTCGTTCCGCAATCGCAGCCGCCGCCGGCAAATATCTGCGAAAATAGCGCGGAATTACCTGTGATATCACATCGCTGCGCACCGCGCGCCTGTGTTCACGACTGCGCCACAGCCAATTAAACACATGCCCCCGCAGCGCAATTTCCGTCATCGCAACGCATCTTGCAAAATTCATACAAGTTCCTTTTTTACACTATTCTTCGATATCAAAATCAATTTCAGTTTTAATTTTCATTTTCTACTCCATATCAGCTGGGGTACTGTCTTGACCGACGGTATCATCTTCATCCGCAGGCCCTGTTGTCATTTCTTCGGCAATACCTTTGGCACGCGCCATAATTTTATCCTGCAATTCTTGTTGCGCGTCCGGATGATCACGCAGCCACTGACGCGCATTATTCTCACCCTGACCCATACGTTCATTATTGTACGAATAAAAACTTCCTGCTTTTTCGATTAAATCGTATTTCACACCCATATCCAGGATTTCACTTATACGCGAAATACCCTCGCCATACATAATTTTGAAATCCACAGTCCGAAATGGCGGGGCGACTTTGTTTTTCACAATCTTTACACGCGTTTCATTTCCGATAATATTTTCTTTATCTTTGATTTGCCCCGTACGCCGAATATCCAAACGCACCGAAGCATAGAATTTCAACGCATTTCCCCCAGATGTGGTTTCAGGATTTCCAAACATAACACCAATTTTCATACGAATTTGATTAATAAAGATTAACAGCGTATTACTGCGCGACACAGACCCTGCCAACTTTTTCAAACTTTGCGACATCAAACGCGCAGTTGTTCCAACGAACGAATCGCCGATATTGCCTTCTAATTCAGCCTTTGGCACAAGTGCAGCCACCGAATCGATAACAACCACATCAACCGCACCCGATTTAATCAAAGTATCAGCAATTTCCAACGCCTGTTCCCCGGAATCAGGCTGGGATATAATTAAATTAGCAACATCCACACCCAATTTTTTTGCATAACTGGGATCCAGCGCATTTTCAGCATCGATATACGCACACGTTCCACCTTTCTTTTGTGCTTCGGCCACAGCATGCAACGCCAGTGTTGTTTTACCACTGCTTTCAGGCCCATAAATTTCAACAATGCGCCCACGCGGATAACCGCCAATCCCCAGCGCAATATCCAACCCAATCGAGCCAGACGAGATTGCTTCTATGTTCTGTTGGGAACCATCCCCCATTTTCATAATTGCTTCTTTGCCGAATTGCTTTTGAATTTGTGCCAATGCAGATTCCAACGCCGGATTTTTTGCCGGTGTGGCTGCGGTATTTGCTGCTTCTTTTTTTGCCATGCATTTCCCCTTTACTTATCAGCAAAATGATACAATTTATTTATACTCCACGCAACGAAAATAAGTCTTCGCTTTGCGCGACAAATTTACTTTTTGGCAACCACCAGCAACGCTGAAATCGCACCAATAACCGCGGTCACCACCCACACAGCAGATGTCGCACCAAACACAGTAATACACACTGCCCCCAACAACGGCGCAACAACATTTGGCAAATTCACACTTGTACGAAACACGCCATAAAATTTTGTTTGTTCAGATTTTTTTGTTCCATCAAAAAACAACAAATCATGCACAGATTCCATTAACGCCCCTGATATTTGCCATGCGACAAATATTACCAACAGCGGATATCCTGTAACAACAGTTGCCAACGCGGAAAAAATTGCAAACGAAGAAAAACCGATAAAAAGCCATTTTTTCTTACCATACCTGCGCACCAACTTTGCCATAAATTCAGACAACACCAAATAAGGCACAATCCCCAACGTCAGCACCCACCCCAAAACTTCATTAGAAAACCCATTATCAATAACCAAAATTGGCACATATAAATAACGCATTGCGCGCAAAGCATAATATCCGAAATTCACCGCATAAGCCCGCACCATACCGCGCGTACGCAAAAAAGAAATTGCATTTTTGCACAGCGCCCGAAATGTTTTTCTGGGGTCCACAGGTTTTATTTTTTTATCTTCCTGAACAACAATTCTGAATAACTTAAACGCCATCCAACCTGCGAAATAAATCAAGGCCGACGCAAAAAACGCAGCACGATTATTAAATTGATTGGCCACCGCCACAGCAATCATTGGTGCAAAAAACGCACCTATGTTCATCCACAAATGATATCGCGAATTTAATCGCGCCATACCAATGCGCCCTGAAAAGTCAGACATAAACAGCGGAATTAACACCCCAACCAGTGTAATGGCAATTCCTGTGGCATAATCCAAAATAACGAACGTGCTTGCTTGAATAGAAAAACTCATCATCGCATAGCAAATTGCCAAAAACAGCATAGCGAAATAAAACACCCGCACTTTGGAAAATCGCCGAAAAATTTCATTTGCGAACAAACCAACAAGCATGCAAAACGCAGCATAAATTCCAACATACACACCCACAACTGCGGAATTATTGTTAAAAATCTCTAATAAAACCAGCGAATACACAGCATTATAAATTCCATCGGCAAACCCAGTAAACAACCCCAGGTTTGCGAACGAAAACCCGCTTACTCCGCTTTTTACAGAAAGATATTTATCCCGCGCCATAGCAGATACATTATATCATACCCCACCCCAAAATAAAAATCCCGACACATTAATTTATATAAAAAGAAACTCGGCCTCGTCCCGTCGCGGGATAAAGTTCCCTATCTAGGAGGGGTGGCGCACTTTGCGCGACGGGGTGGTCATTGCTCGGGCACTCTGCCCCTGTCATTGCGAAGGAGTACGACCAACGTTGAAAACGTTGGCGTACGACTGTGGCAATCCAGTGCAATATGTCTGCGGGCGAACGCCCGCCGACAAGTTCATATTATCCTGTTGATAATGTTAATGCAAGCACCATGTCGTAATAAAAAACAGTCCGCACCCATCGGGTGCGGACAAACAAAAATGGGGCATCTGCCCCATTTTGAACTATTATTTATTATTTGCCGGTGCGGCGTTCTGTGATTGTTTCTGTTTTTCTTCATACAGCTTTTCAAAATCAACCGGTTGCATAACGAATGTCGGGAATCCAGATTCAGCCGTCATACGCGCCATCAACGCACGCACATACGGGAACAACAAAGTCGGCACATTGATTAATAATGTACGTTTTTTAACTTCTTCGTCTTTTTCTTCTTCCATCTGAACCAAACCGGAATAAGTGGATTCAATCAGAAAGATAGATTTATCACCATTTTCTAATTTAGAATGAATTTTTGTAATCAAATCAACCATAAACAAATTATTTTCTGCGCCCTTGATTTGAATATCGATATTAATTTCCATTTTGGCCTGGCCATTGTCACTTTTGAAAAACAATTCAGGCACATTCGGGCTTTCAAAAGAAAAATCTTTCAAGAATTGGGTAATGATGTTAAATTTTGCCATTGCGTTTACTCCTTTTTTTCCGCATCATTTTATGGTAATATAGCATTATAAATATAATTTTACAAGTGGGGGGGACTAATAAAAATGATACATTGCGCAAAACGTGTGATATTCCGCATATTAACCGCTGTTATTTGCGCAATTTCACTGGCCTCGTGCGATTTGTCCACCCCGACGCACAGTGGCGACAATTCGGTAATTCCATCAAATTTAAAACGCGTATCATACGACGAATTGCCTGGCTGGCGCGATGATGATGTTCGCTATGCTCTGCAAGCATTTCGCAATTCATGCCGCGCCAAAATTCAATTTTCCGGCCGCGTTGTCCCAGACATGGCATTGTTCGCCGAAAAATGCAGAATGTTACCGTCTGCGTCGGCCGACGTTGCAACAATTCGCGCATGGTTTGAATCAAATTTCCAACCGTACCAGATTTTTGACGACAACGGTGGCGACACAGGCATTTACACAGGTTACTATTCCCCAATCATTCCTGGCTGTCGCACAAAAACCGCCCAATGTAACGAACCTTTGATGGGTGTTCCAACCGACGGCCG
Organism: Candidatus Enterousia excrementavium; assembly: GCA_017694175.1. Taxonomy (GTDB): domain Bacteria; phylum Pseudomonadota; class Alphaproteobacteria; order Rs-D84; family Rs-D84; genus Enterousia; species Enterousia excrementavium. Next base: position 7,074 of record JADINE010000051.1, read on the forward strand.
TAATTACAAAGGCGTCCCCAAACAACAAATAGTGGAACAACAAATCGGCCGGCCACTTTATTGGGCAAACATTGTCGACGTTCAAAACATTCAAATCCAGGGCAGCGGCATGTTGCAACTGGCTGATGGCACAATGGTAAAATTAAATTTCGCGGCTGTAAATGATTTACCGTTCAAATCAATTGGCGAACAATTACGCGCCCGTGGCATTCGCCCACCAAACGGGTATTCGGCTGATGCAGTATGGCAATATTTAAAACAAAATCCAACCCTTGCCCGCGAAGTTATTTATAACAACCCGCGCTATGTATATTTTTATGAATCTGTTCCACCGGACGTAATTGGAAAATTGGGTACACCATTATCAAAGATACGTTCAATTGCGATGGATGATAATATTTATACATTGGGATTGCCAGTATACATTTCAACCAACCTGTCAGATGGGCGCCCGTTCCGCCGCCTTATGATTGCCCAGGACACAGGCAGTGCAATCCGCGGTTGGATTCGTGCCGATATATTCTTTGGCAAAGGCGATGAAGCATACCAGTTTGCACACGGCCAACATGCCAAGGGAAAAATGTACATCCTTATGCCCAAAGAATACACGTATGTCAAACCTGACTAAAAAAATTGAAAAACGCAGTGCACGTCCCGGCACAATTGCCGGCGCAATGGGCGAACTGTTGCAAATTTTTGGTATTCGCGCATCTGACGCAGATTTGGCCGCGCGTTGGGATAAAATCATGGGTCCTGAAATCGCAGGTGTTGCGAAATTGGCGGCAATAAAAAAAATGCGCGATGGGCGATTTAATATAACCTTGCGCCCAGCAAACCCAGCGTTCACATTACAATTATCTTATATGACAGATGAGATAAAAAATAAAATAAATAAATATTTCGGTCGCGACGCCGTCGCCAAAATCAGTTTCCGCAAATAAAGCACAACACCCCCCTTACCCCCTTTGTCATCGCGAGCAAAGCGTGGCAATCCAGTAAATAAAAAAGCACTGCGGGCGGTACGCCCGCAGACATTATCTTCACTCTGTTATTGTCACGCTGTGCGTGACAATAACTTTACTGTTTATTTATCACGCGTCTTTCCCACCAAACGGCAATTGCCGGCACCAGGAATATTATAACGCCCGCCAATCCCCACAATGCCAATGTGCCAATCGCATAAACATAAAACATCGGTGCAGACACACCCGTCAACCACACACCAAAATACATAACCGCCGGCACAAAAGTCAGCGCCCATATCAACAACACTAACAAAGTATTCACCACAAAAGCCCTAAACAAAATGCGCTGCTTGGACAATAATTTCATTTGACGTTTTCCGGAAAAATCTTTTTTCATATCTGCCACCTTTGGTTCACACAATATTATATCACATTAACGTAAATATTAAAATTTGAATCTGCTCATATTCGCATGGGTCAACGCAATCGCAATAGCATCACTTTCATCAGGCGTTTTTGGATTGGCGGCCGGCAACAACATACGCACCATTTTATAAATTTGCTCTTTACCCGCATGCCCCGCAGACGTCAGGGCTTTTTTAATTTTATTTGGCTCGTATTCAAAAATCGGAATATCCCGATTGGCCACCGCCACAATTGCCGCCGCACGCGCATGCCCCAAAATCAGCGTAGTTTTTGGATTTTGATTTACAAATGTAATTTCAATACTGCACGCACCCGGCGAAAATTTTTGACACAAATCGTCCACCCCGCGAAAAATAGTCGCCAACCGTTCCGGCAACGGCAAATTCGATTTAGGCAAAATCACGCCACTGGCGACATAGTGATACGCCGGCCCATCAACATCAACAATGGCCCACCCCGTATGCAACAAACCTGGATCAATTCCCAAAACCCGCATTTTATACCTTTATATAATATGTAATATAATAACATAATATAAAACTAATTACAAAAAATCCGCGCAGATGGCGCGGATTTTAATTGCAACTGGTGCCCTGGATTTATGCGGCGGCGGTAAATACCTTCTGCACGTCGTCATTATCGTCCAACGCATCAACCAGTTTTTCCAATTTTGCATATGCTTCGTCGTCCAAATCCATAGGCATATTCGGAATCCAAGTCAATTCGGCTTTTTCCGGTTCGCCCAATTTATCGGCCAACACTTTTTGTACAGTCATAAAATCATCTGGCTTGGTAGTGATGATAAAGCCCTCTTCATCAGATTCCAAATTGTCGGCATTTGCGTCCATAATGATTTCCATCATTTCATCTTCGCTTTTGCCGATGGACGCAGGATAGAAAATCTGACCAGCGCGTGTGAACATAAATACAACACTGCCCTCTTCGCCCATATTGCCACCATTTTTGGCAAAGATATTGCGAATTTCAGGAACGGTTCTGCGCGGGTTGTCGGTCAAAGCCTCGACAATAACGGGAACGGCGCCCGGGCCATAACCCTCGTACCGCACGGCCACATAGTTTTCAGTATTTGCGCCCGATGCTTTGTCAATTGCGCGTTTAATATTGTCATTGGGCATAGAGTTTTTACGTGCATTTAAAATCGCCAAACGCAGACGCGGATTATTATCCGGATTTTTATCGCCCAATTTGGCGGCCATAGTTATTTCACGCGCCAATTTTGTAAACAAACCACTGCGCGCCGCATCAACAGCACCTTTTTTGTGCTGAATATTGTGCCATTTGCTGTGTCCACTCATAATTTGACCTTTTCTATATCTTGGATTAAAATTATGGGGATAAGGATAACAAATGATTGGAAAATTGCAAGGCATTGTTGATTACATTGGCGAAGGCTATATCATCTTGATGACGGGCGGCGTGGGATACAAAGTTTTTACCCCGGAATATTTCACCCAAAAATCCACTGTTTCCCTGTGGATTGAAACCGTCGTGCGCGAGGATTCAATTCGCCTGTTTGGTTTTTCATCGATTGCCGCACAAAATTTGTTTAATCAGTTAACGGCTGTATCTGGCGTTGGCCCGAAATTGGCACTGGCAATTATGGGCGCGATTAAAACAGATACTTTGATGTCAGCCATCGCAACGGGCGACGCAAAAACAATCACCGCCGCCCCCGGGGTTGGTAAAAAAGTGGCCGAAAAGATCATAGTCGAATTAAAATCCAAAATTGGCGGCGCATCATTTAACATGGCGGGCGACGCCGCCGCATCCGGCACATTGCCTGATTTATTGGCCGCACTGGAATCATTGGGATACAGACGTTTGGACATTGTGGACATGGCACAAAAATTGGTATCGGAAAATCCAGACGCCGATGTATCAAAACTGGTACCAATGGCATTAAAACAAATCAGCGGGAATAAATAAATATGAACAATAACGAAACAATTTTTGCGCTGTCGTCGGGACATGGAAAATCAGGAGTCGCAGTCATACGTGTATCGGGCGACGATTTGTATAATCTGTTTTTGCAAATCACAAATCGCAAATCTGCGGACAGTCGCCACGCATATTTTGCAAATTTTCGCGACACCACCGGTGATTTAATTGACCAAGTTATCGCCGTGTATTTCGCCGCGCCCCACTCTTTCACCGGCACAGATATTATTGAAATACATTCCCATGGCGCGCCGGCCGTTGTTGAAAAAATATTTGAATACCTGCGTGATATGGGCGGCCGCATGGCGGTGCCGGGCGAATTTTCACGCCGCGCATTTTATAATAATAAAATGGATTTGGCGGATATAGACGGCCTGGCGGCACTTTTGGATGCACAAACAGACGCCCAACGAAAATCGGCACTGGCGTCTATGCTGGGCGGCGACAGTGAAATTTATAACGCATGGCGCAATCAGATGATTGAAGTTTCCGCGTATGCGGCGGCGATGTTGGATTATGCAGATGATGAATTGCCCGCAAATATTGGGAAAACAATCCACATCAAAACAAAAAAATTATACGACGAAATTACCAACGCCATTTCGCGCTATGCGGCGGTTCGCGCCATCCGCAGCGGTTTTAATGTTGCATTGGTTGGGCGCACAAACGTTGGCAAATCATCGCTGTTTAATGCGATTTTGGGCGCAAATCGCGCCATAGTATCCGACACGCCCGGCACCACCCGCGACGTAGTTTCCGCCACTATCGACATGGGCGGATACATGGTGAATTTATCGGACACGGCCGGAATTCGTCGCGCCACCGACACGGTTGAAAAACAGGGAATCGAACGCACAAAAACTGAAATCGAAAACGCAGACATTATAATATATGTACAAAGCGCAACGAACAAAATCAAAATTCCGCCACGCCCCGCGCAAAACGAAATTTATGTTGTAAACAAATCGGACGTCGGCAAAAATCCACCCGCCCGCGGTGCTGTGTATGTATCTGCCAAAACGGGTGATGGGATAAAAAAATTAATCACCGCAATAAACAAAAAAATCGCACAAATTGCAACCACGGCCGAATCCGGTGTTGCGGTAAATGCGCGCACACGCGGATTGCTGACCGATGCAGCGGCGGAATTAAAAAACGCCATTACCGCAGGCACAGAAAATTATGATATATTCGCCGAACACACCCGCCGCGCAGCGGACGCAATTGGCAAGATATTGGGAACAATCACAGCAAACGAAGTACTGGACGCTACATTCTCACAATTGTGTTTAGGAAAATAAAATATCAATTTGATTTTACACAAATTTTCACAAAGTTATAAAAATACTTTAACTTTATTTACAAGGGGGCGAACTCATGTAGCATTTAGATGCTACATAAGTTCGTTGCCCCCACAACAGGTGTACCGTTATATTTGATTTTACTCGTGTCTGTTGGGATATTTGCCCTCTATCAAATTCTGACGCACCACGTGATGCTTTACCTTTTGCGTACTGGTAGTGGGCAAATCTTCGGTCGTCATGGCGAAATGCGTCACCCATTTATATGAAGCAACCTTTTTATTCGCCTGGGCAACGGCCGCGGCCAATTTTTCCATGGTCATATCGGGTTCGACACTAAACACGCCATATGTGACGGTTTTGTTTTTAACCTTGTGTTCAAACACGGCGACATTTTTAACACCGGGGATTTCGATAAACATGCCCTCTAATTCATCAGGATAGACGTTTTTACCGGAATCCAACACAATAACCTGTTTTTTACGTCCGGCGAAATGCAGTTCACCATTTTTATCCATGGTCACCATATCGCCAGTGTTAAAGAACCCACGATCATCAAACACTTCGGCATTTACGGCCGGATTGTTCATATATCCGCCAAACACCTGATGCCCGCGCACCCACAAAACACCGACGCCATCTTCGTTTTTATCACGAATTTCGCATTCGTTATTAGTGGTCGGCCCACCAAAGGCAAACGGGAAACGTTTTTTAGTCGGCTTGGAAATACAGATTGGCCCCACAGTTTCGGTCAAACCATATCCCTGAATAAACGTCAGCCCCAACCGTTCATAGAACGTTTCAACCTCGGGCTTGGTGGCGGCACCACCGGCAATCAACAATCGTGCGCGTCCGCCAAACACGTCCAGCACAGGTTTTTGAACCTTTTTCACCAAACCGCCCAAGCCGATTTTTTGCAGTATTTTACCATATTTTAATACAAAAGACACCAACCACCATTTATGTTGGGCTTTGATATTTTCTATGATGCGGTTACGCAGAACCTCCCACAATCTGGGGACAGCCGGAATAACCTGCGGGCGATACGCTTTGAAATCAGCCATAATTTCCTTTGGATTAATGCTGGGCTGCAACAGCACGCCGGCGCCATAATGCAGTGTTGCCAACAATTCCACCGCAAACCCGAAAATATGATACATTGGCAAAAATCCATACATCACAAATCCAGGTTTAATCCAGTTATGCATATCTTCCAACGAATTGGAACATTCCACCAAATTAAAGTGTGTCAATGGCACAACCTTTGGCGTACCGGTCGAACCCGACGTAAACGACAGCGTCGCAACATCAGTCGCATCCAAAGCCGCCGGCTTTAACCGCGCGTCCAGTTTTTCATCTTTCTGTGTAATATCGTAAAACTTGAACTTTTTAGTTTTATAGAAAAATGACGGTTCAGCGCACACCAAACGGCACTTGGTAATTTCCGTCATATTATCATATTCAAACGGTGTTAAATTGGTATCCAGCAACAATGCCGTGCCACCCAAATACCAGATTGCAAACAACGTAATTGGAAATTCCGGTATATTGTGCGCCAGCACACCAACCACATCGCCCTGCTTTACACCGGCGGCATGCAGTGACGTTGCGCGTTTTTTCACCAATTCCACAAATCCTGTGAACGTAACCCCTTCGCGCACCAGAAACAAATTATCTGGCCATTTTGCTGTGGTCTGTTCCAGCAATTGATACATATTCATAATAAAAATTCCTTGTTGTTTTTATATTGGACAATCACTATTATATCCACCAAGGAAAAGATTGCAATTATGAAAATACTTACACTTAACATCAATTCTATACGTGCCCACGCGGAAAGTTTTATCGATATTTTGCGTGCCGGTGAATACGACACTATCCTGGTCCAGGAATTAAAGGTTGATAACGCCAACTTTCCATACAATATATTTGACGATTTTGGGTATAATATAAAGGTTTTCGGCCAAAAATCCTGGAATGGCGTGGCAATTTTTTCAAAACATTCTATCGAAGACGTCACATGCGGCATGCCTAATTTCCCGGACACAAACGCCAGATTTATCGAATGCGTAATTGACGGGCATGTGCGGATAATCAACGTATACATGCCAAATGGCGACACAGTCGATTCCCCGAAATTCCCATATAAATTGGATTGGATGCGCGCATTTACCGAATACATCAAACAGTACACCGCATCCCCAGAACAGGTTATAATCGGCGGCGATTTTAACGTAGCCCTGACCGATGCAGACGTATGGAAACCCGCAAATTATGTTGGCATAGCCATTGCTGCACCGGCCGCCCGCGAAATAATGCAATCGTGGATTGACATGGGCTGGGCGGATGTATGGCGCACTATGCACCCAAATGATATTGGATACACATGGTACGGATATCGCGGCGGTGACACAGTCGGCAAAAACATGGGATTACGCCTGGATTATTTTCTGGCAAATGCCGCGGCGATGGGTGCGATTAAATTCTGCGAAATCGACCTAGCGCCACGCATGGCGGCAAAACCAACAGATCACTGTGGATTGATGATAAAACTGGATTAATCATCGACGCGCGCGAAATCGTCATAGATTTTATATTTTATATCTTTGGTTTGCCTATATTCATATGGCGCACCCCCAACCAGGAAAATATCAATCATTTCTTTTACTTTATCAAACGCAGCATTCATCATTTGCTGGGTGGTGGCGGCATCAAAATCAATTACACACGCATCATTGTGTTTCAATTGTAAAAACTTCATAACAGGCGCATTGGATTTTTCCGTAACATTTAACGAAAAACCCCCGTTTTTAAGCATATACGCCTCGATTGGTAACTGCGGCATGTTGCCATTAAACAATTGCGATTTCGATGGCGCAGCCCCAGTTTTAATATCCATCACACCACCATCCCACACACGATCAGCGCGCGCACGAATAACATGCCCATCAATCACCATTTTACCGGGCACTTCGGCCACACTGTGCGGAATTTGCGCCATAAAATCGGAAATCACAGGGGCAATTTCAACAAAACGCCTGTGCCAAAAATGAAACAAAACACTGTCTGTGCCCAACATTTCCAGCGCACGCGCATCCATTTGTCGCACAAGATTATCAACTGAAAAATCACGCGTGGTTTCAATTACACTGTGCACCAGATTGCCGAAATCCCGCACGTCCGGCCCCATCCAATAATCATCCAACACCCGCAACCGTAACATATGCCGCACATAGAACGCATATGGATTATGAATTAACAATTCCAATTCGGTAACATATACATCACCCCAATCTTGGTCCACAGACGGTGGCGAATAATCCAACGGCCGCGCATCAACCGCGTCGCGACCACGCACAGCACCCAAAATATCAGCAGCAGCCTTCGACACATCAAACGCACCACGTCGCACAATCACACGCGATAAAAACCGCGACGCAGTCGTTTTAACCCCACCTGCTGTGGCGCTGCGCATCCAGTACACTTCCGGTCCACACGATAAATTCATAAAATCCAATGATTGTAATGATACCTTTCTGTCGGGTGACGGCAATCCGATTTGTTCAGCCACCGCCAACGGCAACCAATCATTTTCATATCCCCGCGCCGGGAACATGCCATCATTCAACCCCGTTAGTATAACCACATCCGCCGTCTGCATACGCGATTCAATTGTCCCCAGCACGATAATTCTGGCCGCGTCACACATTGGCTGGCGCACCTGGACACCTGAAATCACATCAGCCAACAAAGCCCGCGCATCAGCCAACGTTAAAACAATCCCTGCACGCTTTACACATTCAGACAATTCATCAACAGCCTGCCATATTTGGCACGACGCGGCATCATCCACATCAAACGCAGGCATAAAATTAATTTGTTTTTCATCAACCAAATTAATTATCACATTCATCAAATCATAATCAGATGCTGCATACAATGAATCAAACAGTGCACTTTTTTCGCACTCGATCCAGTCATCAAACAAATTCAATATTGCACGCCCCGCCGGCATCATAGTCCCAGGCACCCCCTGCGACAAATCAGCCATCAATCCGCGCGTCGCAAAAGCAGATGCAATTCTTTGATTCCCAGCCGCGTCCGGGGTTATCACCAACACAGATTTATTATCGCGCACAGCACGCGCAGCAATCTCGGCAACTGCGACTGCTTCCTCGCTTTCGCGGTCGCATACAATTAAATGGCAATGTTGTACATCGTCTGGATTCTGGGCACGTGACGGATTATTGGAAAACGCATGATTAAAAAATTCAATTGGCGATGTGCCAACATCAATTGGAATTAAATCAGCCGGTCGCACCCCAATACGCGATAAAAATTTATATTCTGCATTATACGGATTTGTATGCAATTCAAAATCAGACACATCCCCCGAAATATGCCCAGACATTATAATCCGCCCATGTGCCGCACGCGCCACCGCCACCATTAAATCAGCCGTTGCCGGAACCGATGCAGTCGACGCACACACAACAACCAATTTGTATTTGTCCAAAAGCCCAATCCACGCACGAATATCTGCATTGCGCTTTTGCGTAACGGTCGGCCGATTATCAGATATCTCGTTTTGAACTTGTGACAGAATGCTTAAAATTTTAGCCTTGCGTTGAAAATGTGCGGCGTATTTTTCATCAACCAATCCCATCCAATCAATCGCCGCGGCATCAATTCCCTCGTTTTCCAGGTAATTTTGCATGCGCAATAAATCGTGTGCCACCGGCAACGCAGTCGCCAGATTTCCAATACTTTTATCTTCTGCTAATAATTTTGCTGTAACCAAAACCCGCAAAGTATCAGACACAGAATCTGATTTTTCATCATCCTGTGCGTTAAATTCCTGTTCATCAGCGGCCTCGCCCAATGCAACCAAACGTGGCAAAATAATGCTGTGACCCGCACGCGCAACCAGATATTTTTCCACCCCGCGCACAGCACGCCTGCTGGGCAAAAAAATCAACATATCGGCCAAATCCACCCCAGACGTATCCAACACATACGCCAACGCATCCATCATTTTTGCCGGATTAGTTGCATAAAAAATATTCTTATTTGATTCCAATGATTGCCCTTATTGGTTCAATGCCAATTTTCTTTTCCGCCGATGTTTCCAAAATTTCTGCCGCCATGGCGGGATGCATTTCATGCGAAACAGATTGCTGATTTTCCTCGCGCACACGTTTATCACGCTTGGTATACACAACCTGATAAGGGATTCCATTTGCATCACAAAACCCCATTAATTCCAAGTCAGATGGCCTTACCCCAATTCGCGAATCTATTAACACAAACAACCGTCGCAATTGACTGCGCGATAACAAATATTGTTCCAATCGCATCAACCATCGCGCAGCCACATCACGCGAAACCCGCGCATACCCGTATCCAGGCAAATCAACTATCATAATTTTATCATTAACATTAAACAAATTCAGCGTCTGTGTACGTCCCGGCGTATTTGACGTGCGCGCCACATTTTGCCCCAACACAGCATTTATCAAAGAAGATTTTCCAACATTACTGCGCCCGACAAACGCATATTCAGGAAACCGAGTATTTGGCAAAGCATCAACACTGTCAAACCCACCAACAAATTTAATCATCTGTTCCCCCTTTGTCCAACATGCGCCTGTATGCTTCTTTTTTTGAAATTCCCGCACGTTGCGCCAACTGTGCCGCCGCAGATTTAGTGTTTTCACCCGCAATATCATTTATAATTTCAGAAATTTCTGCATCCGACATTTTATGTTCCGGCGCCGGCGCGACAACAATAACTATTTCACCCCGTGGCGCGTCTATGTGCATTAAATCTGCGGGATATCCGATAATTGCCTGTTCATGTATTTTGGTAATTTCACGAACAATTGCAATTTGTCTTTCTGGCATAACGCGCGCCATTGCAGCGATGGTTGTCATAATGCGATTTGGGCTTTCGTAATAAATAATAGTATGGCGAATTTTATTATCATCACGCAATTTTTTTTCATCGAAAAAACCGCAAAAAGTAAACCTGTCAGTTGGAAACCCAGACAACACCAGCGCAGAAATCGCCGCCACAGGCCCAGGCACCACATAAACCGGAATATTTTCCGCCCGCGCAGCATGCACAATCCGAAATCCAGGATCACTTATCCCCGGCATTCCGGCATCAGACACAACCGCGATTGACATGCCATTCTGTAACTTTTCGATTAATCCAGGCACCACATCACGTTCATTATGCTCGTGACAGGAAACACGCGGTGTTTTAATATCGAAATGCGTGGCCAATTTTCCAAAAACACGAGTATCTTCGGCCGCGATTAAATCGACACTGCGCAGCACATCCACCGCCCTGGGCGACATATCACCCAAATTTCCAATTGGCGTTCCAACGATATAAAGCCCAGATTGCATTACAAATCCTTTTATAGTAGAATAATACAGAAATAAATGGATTTTTCAATGCATATGAAAAGAATTTTTAGATTTTTAACCGTATTAGTACTGGCTGGATGCGCCGGCGACCAAGCGCCAAAAACAAATTGGTATGCAGAATACGGCACCCTGGAAACAAGCACCCCGGTTGCCCTGCAATATGGATCACCAGATTTACAACCCGGCGACGTAACGGATAATCTGTTGGGGGCGCCTGTGCACCGCATGGCGGTTATGTTACCATTATCTGGCGATGCCGCGGATACAGGGCGCGCCATCCAAACCGCTATCGAGGCTGCCACCCTGCAATCTGCCCCACAAAATCTGTCTGTTGCATTTTATGATACTGCCACCGATATAAATACCGCCATCGCAGACGTTTTATCAACAGAACCAGAAATTATCATTGGCCCGGTTTTCTCAGATGATGTGCGTACCCTGCGTGACGCAAAACCAGATGCGCTGCCCGTATTGGCATTTACATCCGATGCCGCTGCTTTGGGTAATGGCGTAATGACAATGGCACTATTGCCCACCAACGGAACCGAGGCCATCGTTCGCGAAATGGCCGCCGACAAAGTTACAGGCTTTATAATTCTTGCCCCGGACACTGAATCAGGCCACCTGATGGCCGGCACAGCATACAACGCAGCCCAGATATACAACATCCCGGTAAACGGCATATTTTTCTATACCGAACACGATTCCAATTCGATAAAAGATGTAACAATTGTCGCATCAATGAACGCTGCGCGCAGTGCGGCCAACACACGTGCACGCGAAGTATTATCTGATATTTTAACGAACGAACGCCTGACCACGATTGAAAAATCTTCATTAAACATCCAACTTGAACGCATGTCAAAAATGGATGTAATTGGCGAATTGCCATATGATGCAGTACTGTTTCTGGGCAATGGCGACGACACAGAAAGTCTGGCATCATTTTTGCGTTATTATGGCGTAGGCACCCACGACGCACGTTTTTATGGCACTGCCCTGTGGGACGGTTCCGACATAGCCGGCGATTTCACAATGAACGGCGCAAAATATACTGCATTGTCCCCGATGCAGCCGTCTTTCACAAATCTGTATGAACGCATTTCAGGCACATTACCGACCCGCCTGGCTGGATTTGGATATGATGCGGCAAACATGGCTATGGGAATGATTTATTCACATAAATCTGATGCAGCATATTTACTGGACCCCAGTGGTTACGCCGGTGCATCTGGATTATATCGGTTAAAACCAAATGGTGAAAACGAACGTGCTTTGCAAATTATGCAAATTGTTGCTGGTGGCGAAAGCCAAGTTGTAAAAACCGCGCCAGTAAATTTCCTAAGCCCATTGTATAATCTGGAACAAAGCAAAATAAAACCGATCGAATCCATGGATTTAGAAACCCCGGGCGTAAACCCTGATGATTACATAAGCATTCCACAGCGTCTGCGTGAAAAATATGAATCAGAAACATACGGCGCACACATGACAAAACCAGTTACTTCGCATCCATTTGAAACGATAACTATTTTGCCCGAAGACGACAGGGATATTGTTGTCACCACGCCCGATTTTCAGCCGATAAATTTGGAATCTGTAAACCGTACATACATCGACAGTGTGGAAATCGAAGAATAATCCCATGAAAACACCAGATCCAACAAAAACATCTTTGCGGCAAAAAGCAGATCATGCCAAAACAGGGCGCTGTAAAAATCTTATCATTGTACTCGAAGCGCCACACAGCATTGAAAACATCGGCACAGTCATACGTAATGTAAACACACTGGGTGCTGAAAAACTCTACATCGTCGACAGATTTAATGTTTTGCCGCCTGATTGGGCGCACATGCGCAATAAAAAGAAATTAATGGACGTTTCTGCATCGGCAGTTAAGTGGACATTTGTCAAAAAATTTACCACAACTGACGAATGCATGGATTACCTGGACAGCAAAGGATTTATATCCATTGTCACATCACCACACACAAAAGGAAAAACAAACATTCTTTTGCAAAACGGCGATTTCACCCAGGGAAAATTGGCCGTATGGTTTGGGAACGAGGCCCGCGGCATAAGTGACATCGCTGTATCGCGCAGCGCAGCATGCGTTCAAATTGAAATGTATGGAATTATTGAAAGTTTGAACCTGGCTACATCAACCGGTATCGTGTTATACGAAATAACAAAACAACGCCGAGAATATCAGCGCACACATGCACACGCGCGAAAAAAGAACCCGCCAATAAAAAAATAAAAAACACCCCGTAAACACGGGGCGTTTTTATTACACACAACAATTATTTCTTTTCGTAATCTGCGCCACGTTGCTTGTTTTCATACATTTCCAGCGCACGCACATTGGATTCCATAATCAAACTTTGCTTGATCCCATATCCCATAAGGAACCATAACACCGCCAACGAAGCCCCAGATGCATACACATACCACATGGTCACTTCGTGTATACCGCCCCACATCGTACCAGACACAGCAGCAATAACGCCTAACACAAAGGCCGACAACACAACCAAACCAACCATATACAAAGTGCGGGTTACAATTAAATCACCCCAATGTGTTGGTTTTTGTTTTGTTGCAGCAGATATGCCCAATACTGCATACACCAAACATCCAATATACACAACAATACTAAACAAAGCGGCAAAATCATTAAGCACGCGTACTTCCAATATAACATGAAAAATCATCAGCAAAACGAACCAAATTGAATACGCCGCAAACGCCATTATTGAACGTTTGAACACACTTGATACGTTACTTGCTTTTGATTGTTTTTTAACGTCATCGTCATTCTTCAACAAAGTGCGCAGACACGCCACACCGGCCATAAACATATACAAAAGCGCCCCCCACATCCAGGTCCAAAATTCTTTCGAATTTGCTGTTATAACCAGCCAAAACACCGCGTAACAAACTGTTGCCAAAGCGAATAAATATACACTTATCTTATCACCGCCCTGGTCTTTTGCATCAGACACCAAAAACTGTCCCGCGGCAAACACAAACGCAGCAAACAGTAAAACAAAAGATGAATCATTAATACCACTAACAAACGTACTAATGATAAACACAGAAAATGTTGCCGCCAACGTCAAAAGATTGCGCCCAGTAAAAGTTCTGAACAACCAATATTGCTTTATTTTTTCCATTTTTGTCCCCTATGTAAAAAATTGATCGGGAATGCAGGCACAAACACCCGCATCACACTTGTCATCATAAATCATACTCCAAAAACAAAACCGATAACAAGAACTTTTTACAACTGTTTACTTCTATAATTGTCACAGCATTTCGCGATATTACGCGCCAATTTAATTGTTGCTATACGATGCTGTGCGGACCCAAAATCCCGTTTAAAATCCAAACCGTTATATTCCGAAATATTATTAAAAGCCCGTTCATTAAATTCACGTGATTGTTGGCGTGAAAATATAACCACCGCCTCGCCATCTGGATTAATATAATTATCTATACATTGTCCTGCAATTGTCGGATGCATTTCTGCATAAGACCAGAAAGTTTTTTCTTTGAAATCATATCCCAATTCACAGCGCTTTTCGCACCCATCACATTTTTGAATATTGTATCTGTGTTTTTGTGTAAACATACTTGCCCCTTTTTGCTATCCAGTATACCACAAAACACATACAATCAACCAAAAACAAATCGATTGCAACTCATTGCCCTTACCCAATATCAGATTTATTTACAACTTCGATACCAGATTCAAAACTTTCCACAAAATGCCAACCATCGTTATCCAAAGTAAAATGAAAGCATTGGCAATTTTTAATGGATCCGACACGCATACCGGCCGCCCAACACAACGCACGTGTCACACCACCATGCGATGATATGGCAATGTCTGAATATTTGTTTTGCGCAACAATACACCCCAACGCACCACTGATACGCTTGAAATTGTTATCTATGCGACGCTGCGCATCCATATCATCATTGTACCAAAATCCGAATGCGGTCTCGATAAAATCATCTTCGATAATAATCGGTACCGCCTGATGGTATTTAGCCACAATCTCAGCCGTACGCACCGCCCGCGGCAATGGCGACGAATAAAACGCATCTATTTTTTTATCGCGCAAAAATTCGGCCAATTGTTCGGCCTGCTTAACCCCATCGGACGTCAGATACGCATCTGTACGATTACCCTCTTTTGCGCCTTCGGCGTTTTCGTTTGTTTGTCCATGCCGAAAGAAATAAAAATTCCGCACCATGCTATTTTATCCACCCTTTTCCGCGCCAATATCATAACGCCATAAAATTATATTTTTACCGGATTTTACTACAAAACCAGGGTATTTACAATAAAACGTTATCATCTCACCCGTCCAACACAAAATAAAAATGCCCCATTCGGGACATTTTTTAACACATTGCGGCATCGGCAAACCCAAATTGTGTCAGCGAATTTTCACGCGCCTGGATACAAATAAATTGCATTTCGCTGGAACCTGTATTTTCAATCGTACGCGCTGCACCGGTTGCAACACGAACCGCACTGCCCGCGACAACCGGGATTTGTTCACCGTCAACGGTTATAATACCCGCGCCAGACAAGATTATATAAACTTCTTCGTTTTGATGATGCAAATGATTAAACGGAACCTTGAACCCGGTCGGTACCACGTTTATCGACACTTCACAACTGGTCAGATTCAGCGCATCGTGCAAAAACGCCTTGCCGTTTTCACGCTTTGCAATTTCAGACATAGAACCAAAATCAGATTTAGTGTATTTAGACATTTATTTCCCCTTTTGTTAAAAACTGTGCTTAAAATATATGGCTAAAAAACAATTCTGTAAAGTACGCACAAAAATGTAAGCATACATACACATTGGTAACTTTTGCCGGATTTCCAGCACATAGGACGCCAAAAAAATTTTTTTAATTGTCATTTTTGTATGTTACTGTATAATTTGCAGTATGAAACACAAAACCAAAGAAATTATATCCGCGCAATGCCCTGTTGCCCTGACGGTGTCACTGATTGGCAACAAATGGAAATTGATGATTATGCGCAATTTGCTGACACGCCCGTGGCGATTTAACGAACTGCAAAAAAGTATCGGAATTATTAGTCAAAAAGTGTTGGTCGATAACCTGCGCGCGATGGAATCGGACGGCCTAATAATCAGAACGGTGTTTCCGGCGGTTCCACCGCACGTTGAATACTCGCTGTCCGAACTGGGCCAGTCAATGCGTCCGATATTACGGGCAATGGAAAAATGGGGCACCGAATACCAAAAAAAACGTTTATAGAATAAATATATAAAATAAAAATGCCCCGCTCGGGACATTTTTATTTTGGTGGGAGTGGGTGGATTCGAACCACCTCAGGCTTAAGCCAACAGATTTACAGTCTGCCCCGGCTCTCCAACTCCGGCGCACGCCCAATCTTCATTCCACCCGCCTTCGCCAATGGCTTCGCTGCGGTGAAAATCCTTGGTGCGGGCAGCGGGACTCGAACCCGCATTTCAAGCTTGGAAGGCTTGCATACTAGCCCTTGTACTATGCCCGCAACAAATTCAAAGCCATGTGATTATATACTAATTTTGCCTAAACGCAAGTATTTTTCTCACATGGCTTTGAACGAAATTATCTTATTCCGTGTATAATACTTTCCATCTGCAACAAAAACTCCATATCATATCCACGAGCCTTTAACCGTTGCAGCATAAGATGAGCAGCCTGGGCCACACCCAAATTTTTACAAATTTCGACCACTGTCACAATTTCGTCGCGTGTCATCTTATCCGTTGGCATCAACGCCACAGCCAATCCCAATTCGCGCAATGCCGCACGCGAATACGCCGCTTTGTTTCCCTTGCATCCATATTCATACAACACGGCATATGTATTTGCATTTTGTAAAAACTCTTCATAAAAATGTGCATTTGTATTTATATTTTGCAAAACGCGCCGTTCAATAGTTTCACAAATTTTTTCATCTGAATACAGATATTCAATCGACGTCATCGCATTACTGTTTGGCGAAAACGCAGCCTCTAACCCATCAGCAATCTGCTGTTTCCGCACAGCCATATCCATAAAAAGCTGCGCATTTTCGGCACACCCGTATTGTGCCAAAACGGAATAAATCCGCGCAGATTCAGCCTGCGCAGACGCATCAAGATTGTTATCGTCCACAATTTGCCCCAACAAAGTATCCTCGATAACAGCGCACGCAGGCCGAATTTCTTGTGCATTATCATCTGCATTTTTCGCCTCGACCGGCCCAGGCACCACATTTTCCGCAACAAACCCGCCATTTGGCGCCGCTTTGTTTCCAATAATTCCACCATCATACAACACCCACGCCGTTGCACCTGCGATAATTATAACGACAAAAAACAACCACAACCAAACACGACGACGATGTGTTTTTTTCTGCGAATTTATTTTTTTCTCGCTCATCTTTTTCTCTCCTATTTTTAATTCATCGGCGGAAAACTGTCCGAACAAACAAGTTCACAATCCGCGCTATGTACATGATTTCCTGCACATACAGCCATCACATAAATTATAAAATACCCAGCACAGCGAAACAGTTTTATAATTTCGCACGACCGTTATATTGCATCACCGCTGTTAATCGGCGGATAACACGCGCCACCATCATCAGGGCAACATGCAAACACAAGATTTCCCATATCAGTAAATGTTTCACCTTCGCAGCAACCGAATTTATTCGGCTTACTGCCGTCTTCGCACAGGCCAGACGACACATTTCGTGCGGCGGTTTCTTCATCAATATCTACTGTTTCCGATCTATCAATTTCTTCACAATCTGCATCATATTGATTTTGCAATGGTTCAGTTTCCGCATCAGACGCACCATTTGCAACCAATTTATCGATATCAGATTTTAATTCGTTGCATAAATTTTGACGTTCGGTCAAATATTCGTTCAAAATTGTTCGCGCCGTAACCACCACTGTTTCAACAACGGGCGTCGCCGCCACAGGTGTCGCAGCCGCAGCCACCATATTTGATGCAGTCACACGCCCCGACGCAATTGTACGCCGCCCAGACGCCGAACGCGAACAATCAGCCCTGTATTGTGCCTGTAACGCAGATAATTCCGATTCTTGTTCTGCACTGGGCGATTCAATTGCGCTTAATTGATTAATTCGCGCCTGAATATCGGTGCAATCCGTGCGCTGCGAAACATCAGCCGCCAACGCCGGCGCACACAAAACCACCGCACACAGCCCAACAAACAAATTTTTTAATTTTTTATTCATTTATTATTTGTTCCATTTTTAATATAAATTCAGTTGCCGGATCTATTAATTGTTCAATCTTGTTCAAAAAATCCTGAGCTTCGCGTTGCATATCCAGTTTTTTAAATGTATCAATCACAATTTCAGCATCACCAACTTGCATATCTTCTGTTGGTCGCAAAGCAGTTGCAATTTCCAATTCCCGCAAAGCCAAAGTTTTATACATTTCCGCATTGTCCGCACAACCCCGATCCGCCAATGTGCTGTACGTATCAGCATTTTGCAAATGCTTCCAATATTCAGGTTCGCTTTCCGGATACAATCTGTCTTTTAACAATTGCTCTATTCGTACACAAGTAGCCATGATTTCGGGATGATTTTCGGACACCGGCACCACAGAAGTCCGTTCGATAACGACCAAACGCCCCGCGCATCCCGCAGAATAAGCATCATTTAATTCCTGTAATGTTTTTGCATCATCTGCATTTGCACCGCGCTGGGTAATAGATATAATTTCATTTGCAATCGCGTCGCACTGCTGTGCACTAAGTTGATTTCGAACAGCACCATTGCCGCCATACGCCAACCCCAAAAACAAACCACACGAAAACAATCCGGCCAGCGCCACTGCGCCCCAAATTCTGTGTCCTACACTGCAACAATTAACAGGACAATCAGCCGCCACGCCCGCAGTTTTTGTTAACTTTGTTTTTGTTGTTTTTGTATTTGCTTTTTTCATAAAATCCCCCCTGCCGTTTTATGTTATTATACTACAAATTTTCTTTTTATTCTACTATTCCATTATTAATTGTAATTTTTCTGTCTGCACGCGCAGCCAAATTCATATCATGTGTCACAAACAACATAGCCATTTTCTTTTTTCGCACCAAATCCAGCAATAAATCAAACACAGATGTTGCATGCGCAGGATCCAAACTGCCGGTTGGTTCATCAGCCAACAAAATTTCCGGATCATTCGCCAACGCCCGCGCCACAGCGGTACGCTGTTGTTCCCCGCCCGACATTTCGCCCGGAAAATGCGATGCGCGATGCGCAACATTTGCTGCGCGCAACAACTTCATTGCGCGTGTTGTTGCCATACGTTCATCCATTCCATTCGCCAACATAGGCAACATAACATTTTCAACTGCTGTAAAATCCGCCAACAAATTATGCCGTTGATACACAAAACCTATTTTACGCCGCCGTGCCACAGTACGCATCTCATCATCCATTTTATGCACAGGCGTTCCGGCCAACAAAATACTTCCCGCCGTTGGTTTATCCAGCAACCCAACACATTGCAATAATGTAGACTTACCACTTCCCGAAGGCCCAACAAGTGCAACTATTTCCCCACGATGCAAATCAAATCCACCACCGCGCAAAATGTGCAAGGGCTGACCGCCTTCTATAAAAGTTTTTTGGATATCGCGCACAGACAACACAACGTTATCATTTGATATCTTTGACAAAGCATTTAATATTCCAGCCATTATAAACTCGTTTCTCGTTCGATATTCCGTTGCAAATTTTTTTGTTTTTTTATTTCATCCAGCATGATTTTTATTCTTGTCGGATGAATAAGCACATGCGGGTCACGTCCGACAAGTTTTATAAATTCTTCTTTGTTTTGCTCTTTTCTTATCCGCGCCAAATCATGTTTATTTTCGATATAATATATTATATCCATGGGCGCATATCCATAACTAACGCCATCCAAAATTTCAAAAAAATCTTGCAGATTTTTATTATCCCAATTTATATCCAACAATTCCGGATTCAACTCAATCGTCTGTGACAATAAATCAGTAACCCGTCTTACCACAGTACTGCGTTGTTGTTGAATATAATCCACCAATTGATTCTTGTCCGCGTCTGACAAATTCTTAACAGGATCACACATGTTATTAATCAGATTCAGTTTTTCTTCTTCGGTCAGCGGTACAACATCTTTATTTTCCCCAGATACGCGTTCCATTCCGGATATTAGCCATTCTGCATACTCGCGTGGATTTTTTATACGTCTGACATCAAAAGTTAAAAAGAACAGCAACGTTTGCACCTGTTCTTCAAACTTCTGTGGTGTTACATTATTTGGATATTTATATTTATGAAACAATTCTATTGGCAGTTTTATTCCCTGTGCCATCAAAAAATCCTGATAATCTTTGGCACTGGACGACCATTTTCCCCCAGGAACAACCGTATCATAGACCAAAGTCTGCAAAATTAATTCCAATTTTTTATTCATTTCTTAATACCTCTACTGGGTCGGTACTGGCCGCTTTCCAGGCGGGGTACAGCGTTGCCAAAAACGCCAACAATACAGCAATCAGTGCAATACCAACAACATCGCTTAAAACCAACTTGGACGGCAATTCTGATAAATAATATAATTCGGCTGGGAACAAATCGCGCCCTGTGGCCCATTGAAAGAATTGTCGAATTGGTTCGATATAAATTGCAATAACAACCCCCAACCCAGTTCCAATCAGTGCGCCCAACACCCCTATACTTGTACCAGACAAAATAAATATTTTCATCATAGATTTACGCGAAACCCCGAACGTACGCAGCACAGCAATATCAGTTGATTTATCTTTAACCAACATAACCAAACTGGATACGATATTAAAAGCAGCCACAATAACGATTAACATCAATATCAAAAACATAACATTCGATTCCACTTGCAACGCACCAACGAACCCCCTATTTAAATCCCGCCAATCACGCACAACAAATCCTGTTGGCAATAAATTTGCCAACGCATCGCGCACAGCGGTGGTATCTTCTGGATCACGCAGGAACAAATCAATATGCGTAACCGCCCCAGGGATATTAAGATATTTTTGTGCTGTTTCCAACGGCATAAAAATATATCCTGAATCATACTCATACATCCCCATAAAGAACGAAGACATAACCGGATACGACATAATCCGGGGCATAGACCCAAATGGCGTAGGCGTTGCATTATTTGCCGAAACCAAAGAAATCTGATCCCCCATACCAACACTTAACGCCCGCGTAAGCGACGCCCCTGCCACCAATTCTCCATCTTTAATTTTATCCAAAGGCTTTCCATAAATAGTTGTACCAGTTTCTGTTTTCGCGGCCAAATCAGACATTCTTATTCCGCGAATCATAGCACCTGTATTGTTGCCATTTGCTGTGGCCATAACCTGCCCTTCGGCAATGGGCACAATGCCAACCGCGTTTTCGGCCACAATTTTGTTTTGCTTCATTTTATCAATCAAGAAATCGTAATCGGTAATTGCGCCATCTTGATAATACACAACGACATGCCCGTTCATTCCAACTATGCGCGATAACAAAGTATCATGAAATCCCCCCATCACAGACATCACAACAATAAGTGTTGCCACCCCCAACGTGATACCAATCAGCGAAACCCACGACACCACCGAGCCAAACCCCCGACGTTTAGCCCATAAATATCTGAAAGCAATTTTTCTTTCCAACCGTGAAAACATGTATTAACCCCTATATCCCGGTGCCCAGAAACGCACGCAAAGCATCCCCCGATAACGGCACATCAGCCCCAGACGGCAATTGATTTGCATCAACAATCGATATAATTCGTGGCGACATAAAGACAACCAATTCAGCAAACGGGCTGATTAACGTTTCCGGCGTTGTCACAAAAGAATGCGTTGGTATACCGATAATCACATAGTTATCCCCTATATCTGACGGGATATTAAACGAAGACAGCTCCCCATTACTTGTGCGCAAAACTATTTTAGCATCCAGTTTGTCTTTTCCGCCGTAATCCCCATATGTTCCAGTCGCCCCGATTATCAAATCAGTTTCCAATCTGTCTTCTTTGCTACATTGCCCAATATCAAACCGCGATTGCCATCCATTTGGAATCACAAAAGTTCCCTGGGATATAAGCACCACGTTCGCTTGTTGCGACAAAAATTCCTGTAATGTTTTCGTATTGATTTCAGGGCTTACCACCAGCGCACGCCCCACAACCCCAGGAATAGACATTTTTATATTTTTATCCCCAAACGCAGGCAGCAAATTCATCCAGATAATTGGATTATCAGTACGCGGATACACACGATAAACATCAATATCCCACGCAATCATATATTTCTTAGACGCTACATCAGATATCATTTTTGCGACTTCGCGTTCTGTTTGATAATTACCCTCGAACACGACTGTTTTATCCTGCCAATCAACCAACAGATTGCGCACATCTGCACCATGCATAGCATCCAATAACGCCATTATTATGGATTCATTCTTGGGCATTTTCACCAACCATTTGGCCCTGTGATCCAAATGAATTTCAGAATTAACAGCATCATACGAATAATAAGCCCGCCCCATCTTGGCAATTAATTCAACGCTGTCGGCCAAATTACCCGACGATATTGTTCCAGACACAGTTTCATACAACTCGCCATCTTCAACAACAGAAATATTCGTCCCCTGTAACAATTTATCCAACGTTTCTTTAACAGTTAATTGTTCGAATTCATAATCAGAAACTTGTAATTCAGGCAACGGATCCCCCACCCCCAAACGTACCATTTCGATTTTTTCTTCTGGCACAACGGAAACGACGGCCTGATTATCCCAATTCACAGTACAGCGTTTTGGCAATTCAATAGAAAACCTTTGGGCAGTATCAGTGGTAAGCGCGGCTTTTTTCGGGAAAATAGGCACTGAATTTTCATCAATCACGAAATTTTCGACCACATTAATCGTATCATATTGCGGAACATTTTCTTGGGCACGCTGCGTGCAACCAGCCACCACACCGCCCATAAACATCAAAACCACAAGGCCACATAACAGTCTTATTTTTTTCATATTGTTCCCTTTCTTCCCTTGTTTTTTTATTTGCCTAGATATTCATAAACCTTTCAAACTCTTCCAACGTCATTTCATAAATAGGCTTTTGCGTTGGGGTAACCAAATCTTTCACCCGTTCATATTGTGCACCAAACTTTTCGATTACCGCCACCACATTGGCAGGCACAGCATTTTTATTTGCTTCCAAAAGCCTGCGTCCATACTCGTAAACATACTCTAACACATCAGCCAAGAAAAAACGTCCAGCATAATTTTCCATGGCAATTCCGCCCTTTTGCACACATATTGCAGACATCACCAAAGTCATCTGGTTATACAAATTTGCCAACTTAATAAAATTTTGAACAGTCAATGCCATGGGCTCTTCCTATATTCCCTTTATATCCCATTATAAAAACTATTGCCCCCCAAAGGCAATTAAATTATAATACAAAACATGAGAATTAAATACATTGCATTTGCATTGATATTGACCGCATGCGCATCGGCCAATCGTGGCAGTATTGATGATGCAACTATTCTTAATTGGGAAAACGAATCCGTCACAATGGAACAGTTTGTCCGTGATCACAAAGCGTGCCTTGGCATAAACAAACCATCGTATATGCCGCGTTCCCGCATTGCAAAACTTTTGGCCCCCAATCAAAGCGGTGTTATGCCCGATTGGGATGGCCTGTGGGTGACATTTCAATCAAACGAATATCGCGATGTTGGCCAACGTGCATTGCTTTCCGTGCCACGCAACACAACATCAAAATCCGTGGGCTCGTACAGAAAATGTATGTTTCGCCGTGGATATCTGTTGCGTGCGATGTAAAATTTATGCCCCGCGCTTTTCAACTGGGTAAAAATGTGATATAATTATCCGCATGAAACGTTCCATATGGTTTTGGATGTATTTTGTTATCGCAGTAATATTGGCGATATATTTTGCGACGCGTATTACAATGATATACACAGGCCGCAGTAATATGTCCTATATCACTCACATGACAATAAAAACAGATTCTGCGAACAAAGATTTTTTAAATCCAATTGCTGCGGCCGTGGCTGTTTCATCCGGCACACGCCCTTTTGGCAAAACGCTGACCGAAATAAACACCCGCGCATCAGCAACCCCCGGGGTAAGGTTCAGTGCAACCCGCAGATTGCCAAACAATGATTTGGAAATTTACGTTGAATTATACGACACAATCGCACAATGGACTGATGGCTTGCAGTATTATCCACTGGCCCCAGACGGCACGATTATAAACAAACCGTCTGACACACGACTGGCGAACACAGTTGTATTTCGTGGCTCTGTTCCGGTTGATATCGGCGCAATCACCACCGCGGCCCAAACAATGCTTTACGACCTGGATTACATGGAATTTATCGAGGACAGACGTTGGAACCTGCACACATTGGGTGGCATTACGGTTATGTTGCCGGAAACAGACCCAACATCTGCAATTGCACGGTTAAAAGTATTGGATAAAAACCATCAAATTTTATCCAAAGATATAACAGTTTTGGACATGCGCGACGATGCGCGAATACTGGTAAAATAAAAATATGAATTTATTGGATTCATCTTTTTTGTGCTTAGACATTGGCACAAGTGGTGTGCGTGGCATCGCGCACCGTGTGCGTTCGGGCCGCATTGCGAAATCATCCATGTTTTCCGTGGACAGTTTCGATACAATATTTGCAATTAAATCTGTAATTGATGAACTTGAAACCCAAATTGGCGATCATTTTGACAATGCCTATATAACAGGCAACCTTGGGGAAAGCCTTTTTAAAATAAGCCCAAAAACAAAAAATTGGCGTGGCGAACATAAAATCACACAATCCGACGTTGGTGGATTAATTTCACAAATAACCCCACCTGCTGATTTTTATCCCCTGCATATAATTCCATTACGATACGAAACACCAAACATCCAAAAACTGTACACACCCGTTGGATACACAGACACGGGACTTACAGCCATTTTTGGCGCCATATTTTATGCATCATCTGGGATGGAAAAAATAACATCATTGTTACGTGCTGCACACATTCAACCCATCTCATTATTTGATCCGCAATTCTTGCAAAACACAGAACATCACACAAAAAAGAATGCCGAGTTATATATTGATTTTGGTGCAGAATATACAAGTGTGTCAATCTGGTTGGATAACGGACCAATATTTCATCAAAAAATTCCATTTGGTGGCACAAATATAACCCAAGAAATTTCAAACACTTTGGGCATAAGTTTTGATAACGCCGAACGTATAAAACGCCGTGTTGCATGCATGATGCCAAATGAAATGGACAGATTCACCCCTGCTGACGCAGAATATGATTTTTCACGTGCGGATGTAAACGGCATTATTATTCCGAAAATGGTTGATATTTGCAGTCGAATCAAAGATGCCTGTGCGGCACCATTCAAACACCGCATGCCAAACAAAATTATAATTTCCGGTGGCGGCGCAGAAATTGATTCTGTATCAGATTTTGTGGAAAATATTTTTGGCATTCCTGTGCAAAACATACGCAAAACAGCCACTGTTCAATCATTATCTGCATACATATGGGGCACAGAATCTGCGCATCGCAATGCATATATTGCACGCAAAACGCGCATAAATAACATTTGGAACCGTATAAAATCGATTTCCAAACCCCACCACAAACAACGTCCACAATTTATACCGATAATGCCCAGCACATTGTGCTTTGATATGAAAAGTCCTGAAACCTATTCTATGTTTCGTGCTGGCAACATATCGATGATACACGTTGACATAATGGATGGGCTGTATGTGGAAAACATTCGCGGCAGTATCTCAGAATTAAAATATATCCGCGCGCACACGCAGTCGCATCTGCATGTACATTTAATGACAGAAAGTCCAACGGTCTGGGCGGCCGACGCAATTGCCGCAGGCGCGAACACAATAATCGTATCCACCAATACATCTGGTGTACGCGCAGCAATACATCAAATTCATTCAGCAAACAGACGCGCAGGCATCGCATTAAACCCTGAATCATCTGTTGAAATATTAAAACCCGTTCTGCGCGAAATCGATGAAGTTATGATAATGGCTGTTACACCTGGGGCGGCCGGCCAACAATTTGACGAAGGTTGCCTGCGCAAAATATCAATTTTAGCGGCCACGCGCAAAAAATATGGATTAAAATATTTGATATCAGTTGACGGCGGCATAAATAACGAAACGGCCCAAAAATGCTGGGCCGCCGGCGCAGATTTGTTGGTAAGTGGTTCATACCTGGCCAAAAGCCCCGATTTCCCACTTGCTGTACAAAGTCTGTTAAAACATTGCGAAAAATAAATCAATCATCAATGGTAATTTCACGCGCATCACCATCAGCAGCAGTGATATAAACATGCACCGTATTTTCCGGCAAAAAACCTGCTGCTATATCAGGCCATTCTATTAATGTAATATCATTCTGCACTGCATACGGCAAACCAATTTCCACCAATTCAGCCACATCATTAATTCTGTATAAATCGAAGTGTGAAATTCCGTCATAATTTTGCACGATGGTAAACGTCGGACTTGGCACCACAGTATCTGCCCCACGCAAAGTCTGAATTATTGTGCGTGCAATTTCGGATTTTCCAACCCCCAAATCACCGTGCAATGCCACGCAAACAGGCGCATGCAAAGTTTTTGCAAATTCGCGTGCCCAATTACGTGTTTCATCAATATTTTTTATTTTAAAAGTCCCAGCCATAACTTACTCCAACAACAACAAATCATCTTCCATTTTATGTATTGCATCACGCAATTCAGCCGCCCGTTCAAATTCCAAGTTTTCTGCTGCATCGCGCATTTGCTTGGTTAATTTCTTTATATCTTTGCGCAAAGTTTCAGCATCCATAACCCCATCGCTGGTATACACAAACTTGCGCTTTTTATCTGTTTTTTCTTGTTTGTCCCCAACCTCGGCAAAAACGGCCTTGGTCACAGTTTTTGGCGTAATATTATGTTCACGATTATACGCCATTTGCTTATCGCGCCTGCGCGCAGTTTCCCCCAACGCCGCCCGCATAGAATCTGTTACAGTATCCGCATACAAAATCACGCGTCCATTTGCATTACGCGCAGCCCGCCCAATTGTTTGAATCAACGAACGCGTTGAACGTAAAAAACCTTCTTTATCAGCATCCATAATTGCAACCAATTCGCATTCAGGCACATCCAATCCCTCGCGCAGCAAATTGATTCCAACCAACACATCAAATTTTCCCAAACGTAAATCACGCAATAATTCTATACGTTCCAGCGTTTCTATATCACTGTGCAGATATTTTGCCCGAACCCCATTTTCAACAAAATAATCAGTTAATTGTTCGGCCATTTTTTTAGTCAAAGTTGTAACCAAAACACGGCCTTTGATTTTTTTAACCTCGTCCAACAAATCATCAACCTGGTGTGCGGTTGGGCGCACTTCACATTCAGGGTCCAACAATCCTGTTGGTCGAATAACCTGTTCAGAAACAATTCCGCCCGCCTGATTTAATTCCCACTCGGCCGGTGTTGCAGAAACAAATATAGTCTGGGGGCGCAACGCATCCCATTCTTCAAAAGTCAACGGTCTGTTATCGATACACGCCGGCAAACGAAAACCATATTGAGACAAAGTTTCTTTACGTGCCCTGTCCCCACGTGACATAGCTGCAATTTGTGGCACCGTCACATGGCTTTCATCAATAAATAAAATCGCATCACGCGGCAAATATTCGAACAAAGTCGGTGGCGGTTGTCCGGGCGCCCGCCCAGATAAATATCGCGAATAATTTTCAATTCCACGACACGTTCCGGTTGATTCCATCATTTCGATATCAAAATTCACCCGTTCCCGCAAACGTTGTTCTTCGACATATTTCATATTGTCATGAAAATATTTCAACCGTTCTTCTAAATCAGTACGAATTTGTCCAATTGCCTGCAAAATACTAGGCATAGGCGTTGCATAGTGCGTATTGGGATACACTGCAATTCTATCCAATTTTTGTAATTTTGCCCCAGTCAGGGTATCAAATTCCCAAATTTCTTCGATTTCGTCGCCCCAGAAAGAAATCTTCCACCCCCTGTCCTGGGAATGCGCCGGGAACACATCCAGCGTATCGCCCCGCACACGAAAATCACCACGCACAGGCGCCACATCATTACGTTTATATTGAATATCAACCAAAGAATGAATTACATCGTTTATACCAACTTTATCCCCCACATGCAAAACAACCTTCATCCCTGAATATTGTTCGGGCGACCCCATACCATAAATCGACGACACAGACGAAACAACAACAACATCGCGTTCTTCCAGCATTGCGCGCGTAGCACTGTGCCGCATACGATCCAGTTGTTCATTAATTGATGCATCTTTATCGATATAAGTATCAGTTGTTGGTAAATAAGCCTCGGGCTGATAGTAATCGTAATACGAAACGAAATATTCGACATGATTATTTGGGAAAAACGACTTCATTTCGGTATATAACTGTGCCGCCAAAATCTTATTAGGCGCCATAATCATGGCCGGGCGCCCTAATTCAGCGATAACATTGGCCATAGTAAAAGTTTTCCCAGACCCCGTCACGCCTAATAACACCTGGCTGCGGCGGGCATCACGAACCCCGGCCACCAATTCAGATATAGCCTGTGGCTGGTCGCCCATAGGTTTATAATCACTTTGAAGATCGAATATTTTTTTATTCACAAGGCATAATATAATTCATTATAATCAAAATACAAGGGAAAGGGAGAAATGGCACTTAAACCCCGTTACAAACGCAGAATTTTTTTATCATTTTTAATATTTATTGGGCTGGTTGTCATGGCCATTGTTATTGTGCCCCCAATGATTACATTAAATCACCTTAAACCGAAACTGGAACAAACCATTGTGGAACAAACCGGCGTTCCTGCCCGCATAGATGGCGATATTCATTTCAGTCTTTTGGGGCGCGCAACAATTGTAGCACACGATGTAACAATTCCGAACGGGGAAATTGGCGCCTTGATGTTTTCGGTGCCATTAACAAGCATATTTAATCTGGAAAATGCACCATTATCCGGGAAACTCGCTGTATACAGGGCTGATTTAGTACTGAATAACTTGCGGCCAAAAGATTTTCGTCATCCTGTGGAAATACACGATTCATACATAAATTTCAGAAATCGCAAATTAAAGGTAATCGATGCTGAATTAAGTAACGGCCATCTTGCAGGCGTGGTTCGCACTGCCCAACATAAATACGACATAGATTTCGAGAACGATGTTTTTTACATTCATAACCAAAACAACCAACTTGAAATCTCGGGTAACATTTTCACAGACGGTTCTGTACGCGGCCAAATCGCGATGGAAACAAACGACATAAATCGTTGGTTTGGATTTTCAGAACCACAAATAACACAAACGATTCCTTTGACCATGCAATTTGAATGGGATGGCGGTCGGGGATGGAAATTTAAAAACATAGAAATGCCGAAAATTTCAGGCAACATAACTATCAATCCAGATGGCACAAAAATCGTTGAACTGCGCGGGCATGATATATCATACGATTTATC
>JADINE010000052.1 GCA_017694175.1 Candidatus Enterousia excrementavium
ACGGATTACACGGCCAGTGGTAATGGAACTGCAAGTCCTTCGTGCTTGTTCGGTGGCGATTGCCCGGCTGGCCACTATTGCCCGACCGGTGGTGGTGAACCACAACAATGCCCGATGTACGGCGAAGTGGATGGTGTGGCGGCGGATGCCGGCGCAACCGAAGCCACGGATTGTTACGTGCCATGTAGCCGTGCCGGCGATATCACAGGCGGCGAGTTGACTTCGAATGCTGCGTCGACTGGTGATAAATCGTATTGGAATGGCAGCAGCTATACGACCTGTACATATACTGCAACATGTGATGCGGGTTACATTGCCCAGAACCAAGGTACTGCAAGTGCATCGTGCCGCGAATGTGGCGCAGGTGATTATTGCCCGGGTGGTACCGAAGGTGGTGAACCCGATGAATGCCCAGAAGGATCATATTGCGAAGAAGGCAAAGGTCCACAGGAATGCCCAGGGGATGGAACGTCAGAGGCTGGTGCGGGATCGATAACAGAATGTTTCGTGACCTGCCCTGCGACAAAGCCTGTTAATAATGCTGTTGGTGGTGTTGCGAACAGCACTGGCCCAGCGTATTATAATGGCAGCGCGTATAATCAGTGCACATATGATGTTGAGTGCGAAGAGAACTATGTCGCAAGTGGCAATGGTACGGCGAATCCTGTGTGCGAATTCGGCGATCCGTCGCAGTGCCCAGAAGACCATTATTGCCCTGGTGATGGGTCAGTGCACGAGTGCCCAGATGGTGGTAAGTCTGCTGCGGGGGCAACATCGGTGACACAATGTTATAAGATATTCGATCCTTATGATGGGTTCAAGAATGGTGTTGCGTCTGCGAAGTGTAACTATCAGACAAGTTCACAAAAGTATGACTACTGCTCTATCCAGGAAGTCAAGAGTTGTGATGCCGGTTACTTCTATCGCTATCAGAACGCATTCTTGTGCGAAAGCGTTGAAAGTGGCTATTACAGCCCGGCAGGTGATGTCGACCAGACAGCATGTCCGGTTGGGGATAATGTTGAATCTGAACAAAATGCGGCCAGTTATACACAATGCTTTACAACGTGTGATTTGTCGACTGCGGATGTGCCACACTCGGCATCGGTTGCAGCCACAGAAAACACTGTGTACGGTATCAGCGCCAGTGAATATGCTGCGTGTGAATACAGCATCACGTGCGAAACTGGATATACTGCCCAAGACAATAAGTCTGAAAATCCATCGTGTGCAGCAAATGAATATGTTGTGACTTTGGATAAAAATGGCGGCAGTGGCAGCACACCAGCCACAGTAACATGCACATTTGATGCGGGATGTGATTTACCTGCGTCAAGTGGGTTAAGTCGTCCGGGTTATAAAAATGAATCCAAATGGTGTGTTGGACAAAATGGAACTGGGCCGTGCTATTTCGCGGGGCAACATACAGATGTTAATATATCCGCGAATGGTACAGCAACAACGCTGTATGCGATGTGGTCGCCAAATGTCTATACCGTGAATTTGGATCACCAGGATGCAACAACAGATGGTGCGCCAGATACAGCATATCTGAAATATGCAACTGGATGGTTCAGCGACGATGGTGCAACAGTTGCCCTGCGCAACCTGACCACTGTGCCAGCAAAAACAGGATATGAGTTTGTTGGGTATTACAGTGCAACATCTGGTGGAACACAGATAATTAACGCGGCTGGCGCGTTCCAGACAAATGAAAGTGCGTTAACGTTCACAACGACCGAACCGGCAACAATATATGCCAGATGGTCTGCTGGACTGACACACTGTGATGCGGGTACGTATTACACTGGAACCGGCACAGAGTGTGCACCATGTACGGCCAATCATTACTGTGAGGGCGGCAACTTTGAAACCGACAGTGGTGTAGCCGAAGGTGAAACAGCCTGTCCGAATAATGGTTTGTCTGTTGCGGGTTCGACGTCTGCGGCGGCATGCTATAAGACCAAGCTGGATTACACGGCAACCCATGGTTCAGGTACACAAACCTGTGATTGGGATGTTGATCAGGGCTCGTACAGTGCAAAATGCCGTGATATCGTGATTGGTATGTGCGACGCGGGTTATTGGCTTGCGGAGGCTGATGCCACAGATTGCGCGGCTGTTGAACAAGGCAATTACAGCGGTGACGGCGAACTTGAACGCCATGCGTGCCCGAATGCCGGCAGCACCGAAAGCGACACAGCTGCAACAGTGCAAGAATGCTTTAAGACCGGTATGGCGTATACCGCAACCAATGGATCGGGAACTCAACGCTGCTTCTATTCAAGTGGCGAAGGTTCGGCGGCAATCTATGCGCGCGAATGCGATAGTCAAAAGATTGAAAAGTGCCGTGCTGGTTATTGGTTGGCCGATGCAGACGATATAGATTGCAGTGAAGTTGGAAACAACTATTACAGCGAGATAGATGACACTGCACGCCATGAATGCCCTGCTGGTGGTAAGACTGATACGACAACCGCGGAAAGCATCCTGTTGTGTAACAAAGATGGTCGTCCGTATGTCGCAGACCATGGTGCAGGCGAACAGATGTGCTATTACACAAGTGGCGAAGGTGATGATGCGTTGTATTCGTCCAGCTGTGAAGATATCACTATGACCAGCTGTGATGCAGGATACTATTATGACGCTTTGTTACCGACGGATTGTACTGCGGTTGGCAAAGGCTATTACAGCCCGGCAGTGGATATGACTCGCTATCAGTGTCTGAATGGCGGTACCACGCAGACGGCGACCAGTGCAAGTGCAGAAGCATGCTATTTGGATGGCATTGCATGCGATATCGAAAATGGTGTTGGTGAACAAACGTGTAACTTTAATGAAGCTGATGATGATTACACGCTGAATTGCCAGGCCTGCACAGTGGTAACGTGTAACGAAGGCTATTCACAAGTTGGTAATACTTGTGTGAATTGCCCGGCCGGCAGTGTCTGTGACGAAGGTGTACAAAAAACTTGTGCAGAACTGACAGACGGTCAGTACACAATGTCTGATGCTGGAACAGATGATGTCGCAATGTGCTATCGCAACTGTGCGTTGGCGGCGAATGCTGCGGCGATGGATGGGCGCGATTATTACGGAGCCCCAGACACATGCGAAATTACACGCTGTGCCGCAGGATACACATTGGACAATGGTCAGTGCGTTGAATGTCCAGAGGGCAGTTTCTGTGACGGCGAAACAGACCCAAGCAACCCGGGTGATGATGCAAAATCATGTGCGGATTTGGGTAATGGTGATTGGGCATTGTCGTTGCCGGGGGCAAAGGATGAAGGCGACTGTTACCAGATGTGCGAACCGTACGAAGTTGTTAACGGAACAGCTGTGCCGGTTGAGGAAAAAGCATTCTATCCAAATGAGTGCGAATACGAAGGCCGCTCTACAACTGGTAACCCGTGCGAAATTATCGATGGCGTGTGTGTTGAAACATCGTGCATCGGTGGATTCGAAATGATCGATGGCGTGTGCGAACCGTGCTATCGTGAAAATGCGATATCGTACGACAAGAATGCTGTTGGGTGCCAAGTTGCAGAATGTGTGCTGGGGTATCACCCGAATGGCGACAGATGCGAATATGATATCCAAGAATGCGCGTTGCCAAATGCTGAATATGCAGAACGCAAGTGGGATTTCGCTAAGAAAGCGTTCGGCGACTGCACAGTGAAAAAGTGTGAAGACGGTTATCACATTGTGAATAATTCCTGTGTGTCGGATGTTCAGCCCTGCAATGTGGAAAATGGTGCCGGGTTCAAGGAATGGGATCACGACATCGATGATTGGGGTGAATGCATCGCAGTGAAGTGTAACCCTGGATATACAAGCGATCCGTCGCTGACGAATGAACGCACAAAGCAATGTGGCGAGTGCAAAAACAAGTACAGCGTGTTGGGTAAACTGGCCGTAAGCAGTTACGTAGAAGAGTGTGAAATTGCGGCTTGTTTGTACCAGGGCGAATTGTATAACCTTGAATACAACGAATGCGTACCGATTTGTCCGATATCTGAATACGAGGATGAGACAGGTACCATGGTATGGGACGAAAGCAGAAAGAAGTGCGTTCGTACATGTAAAGAAGGTTACACGATGTGGTAAACGTAAAAAATCCGCCAAATGGCGGATTTTTTATTGAAAACGTGAACACAAAAACGTACAAAATGCCCGTATTTTATGTATTGGGAAAAATCAAAAAATATTTTTATTTTTGCGGTTGAAGTGGTATGTGATTTTTTGCTATTGTCGTGGCATGGAAAGGCAATTTGTTCATCTTCGTACTCATTCACGTATTTCAATTGGTGCGGGCACCTTGAAAATCAAGGAAATTCCAGAATTGTGCAAGCAATATGGCATGACCGCGTGTGCGCTGACTGATACAAATATGATGTCTGGGTGTGCAGAGTTTTCCGACGTTATGCCTAAAAATAAAATTCAACCAATTATTGGAACTGAAATTACATTTAATCAGCATACAGTTGATCCGAAAATATTGCGCGCGGGCGCCCTGTCCCGTATTGTGTTATTGGCACAAAATCATACAGGGTATTTGAATTTGTGTGAATTAAGTCGGGTTATGTATATGCGCGAAAATAATCATCATTTGGGGCCTTATATCACGCTTGATGAATTGGCCGCGCACAGTGATGGTTTGATTTGTTTGTCTGGGGCGCATACAGGACCAATTGGGATGGCCGTTTTAAATGCCCAGGATGGCCAGGCACGGCAATATGCAGAACAATTTTTAAAAATTTTTGGTGATAAATTTTATATGGAAATTCAGCGGCATGGTTTGGCGGACGAAATAAAAACTGAACCAGAATTTTTGAAAATTGCACTGGATTTGAATATACCAATCGTTGCGACAAATGATGTGGAATTCGCCGCAGCAAAAAATTACGAAGCCGAAGATGCCCTGACCTGTGTTTTGGGTCAGACCAAGGTTATTGACCCAGATCGCCCACGTAAATCGTCTGAGCAATATTTTAAAACAGCCGATGAAATGGCCGAAATTTTTTCTGATTTGCCCGAAGCCATAGAAAACACCGTGGTTATCGCAAATCGCTGTGGTTTTATGGTAAATGTTCATGAAAAACCTTTGCTGCCACGTTTTGGGAATGATTTGGAACAAGAATGCCAAATGCTGCGCGATCATACTATGGCGGGGCTGGCAAAGAATTTGGCTCAGTACGGGATAACGGATACTGCGCCATATTACGAGCAAGCCGAATTTGAGCTGGGCGTTATTATTAACATGGGATTCCCGGGATATTTCCTTATTGTGGCGGACTATATTGATTGGTGCAGGCATAATGATATCATGACCGGGCCCGGGCGTGGTTCTGGTGCGGGGTCTATTGTGGCGTGGGCGTTGGGGATTACGCATGTTAATCCGTTGCAATATGGATTGCTGTTTGAAAGATTTTTAAATCCAGATCGTATTTCTATGCCTGATTTTGACGTTGATTTCGAGCCGACCGGCATCGAACGTGTGTTGGCATATATTTGCGATAAATACGGGCATGATTCTGTGTGCCGTATTATAACTTTTGGCAGTTTGCAGGCACGGGGTGCAATCCGTGATATTGGACGTGTGTATGGAATTCCGTATTCTAAATCAGACAGACTTTCCAAATTAATTCCCCAGGATGCGAAAACATTAAAAGATGCGGTGGACGCGTCGCCAGAAATTCAAAATATTTTGCAGACTGACGAAGATATGAACAAAGTTGTATCAATCGCCGAAGAATTAGAAGGTTCGTTACGTAATCTGGGGCAACATGCGTGCGGAGTGGTTATCGGCGACAGACCAACAACAAAAATTGCGCCTGTGTATCGCGATCCGGCTAACCCTTTGCCGTCGTGTCAATTTGATGGGCATTATTTGGAATCGTCTGGATTAATTAAGTTCGACTTTCTGGGATTAGAAACGTTGGCTATATTGAAATATGCCATAAAACTTATTCAACAAACCCGCGGAATTAATATTAATTTGGATAAAATTCCAACCGATGATCCAAAAACTATGAAGTTATGGCAGGCAGGTTTGACCGAAGGCATATTCCAATTCGATGCCCCGTTTGTGCAACAAACTTTGCGCAAAATGCATCCAACAAGCTTTTTGGAAATATCTGCGTTGAATGCGTTAAACCGCCCCGGGCCAATCGCGTTTATTCCACAATTTATCGCACGTATGCACGGCGAAGAAAAAGTGGAATATGTGCACCCGCGGGCCGAGCCTATATTAAAAGAAACTTATGGCATCATTGTGTACCAAGAACAGGTTATGCAATTAACACGTGCATTGGCCGGATTTACACGCGGACAATCCGACAACGTACGTAAAGCTATGGGTAAAAAAATTGCCAAAATGTTGGACGAGTTAGAAGGCAAATTTTATGACGGTTGCGAAAAAGAACAAACACTTAACCGGGAACAGGCAAAAGAATTATGGGAAAAATTTAAAGAATTTGCTAAGTACGCGTTTAATAAATCTCACGCAATTGCATATTCCATAGTTGCAAATCAATGTGCATATTTGAAAGCAAACTATACCCCGGAATTTTTGGCTGCGTCTATGTCAAGTAACCTTAATGACACAGATCAATTGGCTTTGTTCGTGGACGATGCCAAAACAAATTTTGGTATTCAAATTGTTGCACCTGATATTAATGAAAGTGAATCTTTGTTCACTGTGCGCAACGGAAAAATTATTTATGCATTGGCCGCGATAAAAGGTGTTGGAACAGCGGCAACAGACGCCATTGTGGCAGAACGAAACGCACATGGTAAATTTAAAAATTTAACTGATTTCGCAAAACGTTGTGCGCCAATTATGAACAAACGTATCTTGGAAGCATTTGCCAAGGTTGGCGTTTTGGATTCATTGGAACCTAATCGCGCATCTGTGTTTATGAATGCTGATGCAATTTTATCGTATGCGTCTAAGTCACGCGAAGGGGCAAATGCTTTATCTTTGTTCGCAAATACTGTTGAAGACGATGTGTCCGAAGACAGATTGACACAAAACTTGCCCAGTGTACAGCCGTGGACCTTTGCACAAAGGTTGGAAAACGAATTGTCTGCGTTGGGCTTTTATATTTCTGCACATCCGCTGGATCAATATAAGCATTTAATTGCACGTGCTAAATTGGCCACAAGTACGACACTGGCGGCGCTGGGCGACAGAAAGCCTGTGCAGATTGCCGCAACTGTTGGTTCGTTTTCACGGCGGCGTACAAAGACTGGCAAAGATATGATTACAATTAATGCGTCAGACAGTTTTGGCAATATAGATGCGGTGGCTTTTGGACAATCGGCGGCTGAATTCGCACAGATATTAACGAACGAAACAATTGTGTTGATTTCTGGTAAAACTTCATGCCGTGACGACAGGGTTTCTGTGTTTGTTGACTCAATTATTCCGCTGACACAATGGGTGGCAAATATAGCCAAGAAAATTACACTGGATATTTTTGATGGCAAAGTTTTGCCAGATGTAAAAAAAGCCATTCTGGCGTTACGGCCGGGTCGTACACAAGTTGTGTTGAATCTGCACGCAGGCGACAAAGTCGCAGCCATGGCGTTGCCTGGTGGGGTTGAGTTGGGCGCCACAACAGCGACTGATTTTGTAAATTTGGGAATAAAGGTTGAAATAGAATGACAAAACACGTTCCTGTGTTGTTGAATGCTGTGATGGGGGCGCTTGGGAATATTTCGGGCGCGCGTGTTGTTGATGCAACTTTCGGGGCCGGTGGATATTCCCGCGCGTTTTTACAAGCGGGGGCAAATGTTATTGCGTTTGACCGTGATCCGCATGTTGTGAGTGACGCCAAAGCGTTACAGGCGGAATTTAGCGACAGGTTTGAATTTATGCCCCGCCCTTTTTCGCATTTGTCTGATTTAACCGATACATTTGATGCAATCGTTTTTGATTTGGGAATTTCATCAATGCAGATTGATGATGCTGGGCGCGGATTTTCTTTTCGTGGCGACGGACCATTAGATATGCGTATGTCAAGCACTGGCGCAAGTGCCGCGGATTTAATCGCAAAAAGTTCTGTGGATGAATTGGCACAAATCCTGCGCGATTATGGTGATGTAAAGCGCGCGGGTGCGATGGCGCGCATGATTAAAAATGCAGCCCCAAAAACTACATTCGAACTGCGCGATTTAATTCGTAATCCACACGATATGGCACCAATTTTTCAGGCTTTGCGCATCGCAGTGAATGACGAAATGGGGGAATTAACACGTGCCTTGAATGCGGTGCCTGGGTTATTAAAATCGGGCGGGAAATGTATTTGTGTAACATTTCATTCAATCGAAGACAGGATTGTTAAAAATACTTTCCGCAATTGGACAACTGTGCCGGGCGATCCACGTATGCCTGTGACTGCAAATGCGCCATTCGTCGGCATCAAACCACAAACACCAACAATTGATGAAATTGAACGCAATCCACGCGCACGCAGTGCACATATGCGCGGGGTGATAAAAATATAAAATCATATTGACCTGTTGCAAGAAATTTTTGTACGATTAAAAGTGCAAGGCAAAAGGAAGGATTATTATGAAAGCAAAAACCCCACAAACAACAAAAAAATCCAATTCAAAAAAATCACAAAAAATGTCTTTGGAAGAAATGGTCGCACGGGTTGATGCATCGAAAAAAGTTAATCCGTTGGATTTGTCTTCTGACCAAGATTTGTCCATTGCTTTGATGAATTTGATTTCGCTGGAAGAGCACTTCTTTTTCAGCGGTGCCAAGACGCAAAAAACTGGTTTTTATGATTTAATAAACACTGTGCGCGATATGCGTAAAGAATTAATGGCGCGGATAGTTAAAAAATCATCTGCCGAAAATGGCGAAGTTTGGTGTATATCAAAGCATTTGTTGGCGGCTTCTATGCGTGTGATGGAGGTTGGCACCAAGGCTTTATCAGCGGGCAATACAAATGATGCGTATGATTTGTTTGATAAATCGTATGAATTGTATTCCCTGTTTTGGGGTATAAATATGGGGCTGATTGATTTAACAGGTGTTAAAAAAGTTGCGCCCGATGTGTATGAAAAATGCGCAACTGATACAGAAAAAGCACCGGCGGCAACCAATAAAAAGAAAAATAAAAAAGCGGCGGCCGATGTCACAGAATCACGTTCTGTGGTGCGCCGTTTGGGAAATTGGGTAAAAAATGCGGTTAACTGTTGCATAGAGTAATTTTAGTGTTGATTGATGCACTGAAAAAATGATAAAATACGCAATAAGAGAGATGTAAATTGAAGGCACGTATCGCTGAATTTTGTAAAACGTCGGTCGCTGTTATCGCAGTGTGTGTGTGTGGAATTGCCGGGGCGGAACCTGCACCAAACCCACGTGCGGCGACGGTTGTGCCAACTGCCACAAGTACGGCAACATCACGCAGTGAAACCAATCGCGTTGTGCGCGGTGGCACTGGGGCTGATACCGATGTGGCAAGTGGACGCAGCGATGCCACTGTGTCGCGCAGCGCGACAACACGTCCAAGTACAACTGTATCACGCAGCGCAACAATTCAACCACAAAAATCAAATAATACTGTTACTGGGCGCACTGGCACGATTCGTCAGACGGCACCCGTGGCCGGCAACGCGGCGGCACGCAGTGCGACTGTGTCACGCGCGGCGGCATCAAATGTTGTGCGGGCAACGCATAATCCGGCCGCTACGGCACGGGCGGCGTCTGCTAATTCTGTGGTTGGGGCATCACGCGGTTCGAATGCGCGCGCAACGGCTGTGTTCAGTGATATTTCTGCGATTGGTGGTGGTTATGCCCAATGTCGCGAGGCTTATGCCACATGTATGGATCAATTTTGTGCCAATGCAAACGACACTTATCGCAGATGTGTGTGCAGCGCGCGTTATGACGAATTCCGTGATACAGAAAATGCCATAGATCAGGCTTTGAGTTTGTTGGCACAATTCCAGGATAATAATTTGACCGCTGTGAATTTGTCGGCCGAAGAAGTTAATGCCATGTATACCGCGACCGAGGGCGAAAACGCGATTAAGCGCGATACCAGTGCCGCGGCGGGATTGCTGGCGGATATTAACGATTTGTTGTCGGGGAAAAGTTCTTCTGTTTCTTCGAACAGCAACAACAGCACTTCACTGGGGATTTTAACGGTTGATTTTACATCTGATATGGATGATATTTGGGGCGGCAGCAGTTCCATATTTGATGCAGATACTGGGGTTGATTTGGCGGCACTGACCGGCGAAGATTTGTATTCCCAGGCCAGTCGCCAATGTTTGGAAATTGTTGCTGATTCATGCGAAAACAGCGCTGTGTTAAATATGGCACGCAGCGCGTACAGCATTATGATTACCCAGGATTGTAACCTGTATGAACGCAACATTAATACCCAGAAAGAGGGGTTGGAGCAAACTGTGCGTACCGCAGAAAAGTACCTGCGCGAGGCACGATTGGAAGAATATCAGTCGCATAATTCGGCCGATGTTAACGAATGTATCACCAATGTTCGTACCGCGATTCAATCAGAGGCTGCTTGCGGACCGAACTATGAACGTTGTTTGGATTACAGCGGCGCATATATCAATCAAAGCACGGGCGAGGCTATTTATTCCCCGCGTTTGTTCCAGTTGGAAAATTTGATAGAATTGCCGGGGGTGAATTCAGCCGGCAGCGGTGATATGGATGTTTTGGGTGCCAATCCAGAATTTAACGAGTTCCTGGACAGTCGTCGGATGTTTGCCGAAACTGCGTTGGATACCTGCCGTGATATTTCCGATATAGTATGGGAGGAATTTAAACGTCAGGCTTTGATTGAAATTGCCCAGGCCCAGGATGAAAAAATCGAAGAAGTTAAAATGTCTTGTGTAAGTACCATGGCGGATTGCTATGATACACAAACGGGCGCGTTACAAGATTTTGATACAACTACATCGCAATACAGTGGCGCGTTAAGTGCGCGCGCGGCGCGTTCCATGTGCGAAGAAAAGGTTATCGCATGCGCAGCACTGTATGGTGGCAACGAGACTTGCGAATTTGATGGCAATGGGCATTTGGTGACCAGTGACGGCGCCAGTGGCACTGCGGCGAATGAACGTTGCGGGTTGGCCGCCCTGTTGGATTTTGTTGATACCGTGGATACCGCCCGCATTGTCGAGGGTTGCGAAGTGGCATTGGAAAACTATCTGATTGATATGTGCACGCCCACAACTGGTGATATGGGATATCCGTGGAATTGCCGAAATCTGACCATAGATGATGTAACAGGACGTTTGGAGGATTTTGCCGCGCAAAATTGTGGAACGGCAGAAGGTGAGCTTGGTGCCGCCGAAGTAACCCAGCAAGTAGCAGATGTTACCGCGGACCTTTTCGAGGATCTGGGTGAACAATTGGCTGCAACCTGCGAAAGTTTGGACGGATATTGGGTATACGATGAAAGCTATAATACTGTTTTGTATGGTGACAGTAACATACAAACAAATACCAGCAGCCGTATCGGGGACAATGCTGCACTGTTAACCGGATTTTATTCGTCTGTGTTTGGCGGTTCTCAGGTTACCGAATGGGGAACGTGTTATGAAAATACGACCATGGTACGTTGTTTGGCGTATAATGATGGTTTGGAAACTGAGGTCGCGACATATGACCTGGCCCGGGACGAGTGCACGTTTACCAGCGAATGGTATCGTAAACAATGCGAAGAATTGTTGGGCGGATACTATGAAAATTCGGTGTGTTATGTTGCTGAGTAGGTGATTGGACAATGAAAAATATATTAAAACTGTTTTTTGGATTGTTAATATTGCCGCTGATTGCCGGTACGGCATTCGCCGCAAAAATTAATATCAGTCACCTGAAATCATCATGGGGCAATCCAGAATTGGGCAGATGCGAGGGTAACACCAATGTAAGGAACGCTGTTATCGGCAATAACAAAAATTGCAGGGGGAATAATCGGGACGATTGGTGCAGATTAGGTGATGATTATGGCGTTTTGATGTTAATAGCCCGCGAAGTCAATGAAAATGGCGCATATTTTTGCCCAACAACCGTATATGGCGAAAAGCATGGTCGTGGAAATTCGTGGACATTGTATGGGGATTCGTCCCAGGGTCAGGGTTGCTTTTGGGCGTGTAAAAAGGGGTTCAGCGGTGAAAACTGTCAAAGCACCACTGTGCTTGCATGTGATACGGAACCCGTGACGCGCAGTACATATGATTCATATGCCATGGTGCGTGAGCCAGAAATAGAAGATTACATACCTATGTTTGAGTTGAATCAGTATAAGAATTGTAGGTTTGATAGATCTAAATTTGGGGAAGAACACGATCAGTTCCTGGCGGTGGTTGATTGGTTGCCATCGGGACACGGTGTGGTTGTACAACCAATGAGTGTGCGCGCCAATATGTGGGAGAAAGGAAACTGGCAGGCAGCGATTATAGCCTATGTAGCTGGCACATCACAGGTTTTGTGTAAAAATGGTTATACCGTGAATTCCGTGGGGACGGATTGTGTACCATTGGACGAAGAAAAGTGTGCTGCAAATGAAATGTGTGCTGATTGGGCCACAGTCAATTTCGATGAAGAAAATATGGTAAAGGAACTTAGTTTGACCTGTGTTAATACTCGTGGTACAACAGCAGGTGTGCAGTATCGGTGTAAAGCACCGGGCTATGCATTTGCGTCGGTGATTGATCACACATGTACGCCGTGTGTTGAAAGTATGCGCACAGGAATCAACCCCAGCAATGGTACATGTGTGACGTGTGAAATTGGGGAAATATTTGATGCCACTGCCCCTGGATATTGCGCCGAGGCAACGGGTTTCAGCCAGGAACAAATGCAATATGGCACCGGTCAAAACAAAAATGTGGAATTGGAACTGCAATGTTGGACTATTGTTGACCCGGATGAGTATTCCAATTGTGTGCGTGGGATTGAAGAAAATCTTCCCAGTGGTGTAAGCAGGTTATCAGTGACCGGGGGATTACCGCGGTTCATCCCAGCGGCAATTTAATCAAACAACGCACTTGTAATTTCACAAGTGCGTTGTTATTTTCATTTTTTATTAATTATACAGATGCGTCACTGCGCAATGTGTGAAATTAACCGTTCACCCTGTTATTGCAAGTCACGGAATAAAAAAAGCCCCCAATGGGGGCCAAAAGGTTATATTAAAAACTTAATCTTCGCCATTAAGGGCACGCAACATGTTCATTATCGATCTGCGTTGGTCGTCTGTTGGCAATTTCCAATATAACTGAATCAATTTTAATGATTCATTTTTTGCCAACGGATCATCCGCCTTTTGCTCAGACACGCGCGTTATGCGGCCGCTGCGATTTGGTTCGGGCATGTATCCAGGCAAACCCTGGAAAAAGAATGTAATCGGCGTTTCCAATGCCGCGCTTAGCTCAAATAAACGCGACGCAGGAATGCGATTGCCCGCTGTTTCATATTTCTGAATTTGTTGAAATGTTACACCACAAATTTTGGCCAAATCTTTCTGGGATAATCCCATCATCGTACGGCGCAATTGCACACGTTGCCCGATGTGTTGGTCTATTGCTGTGGAATTGAATTGTTTACCACTCATGGCTTTATTCTCTCTGTTTCATAAGAAATACTTCCTATGTCCAATTAGTTATACACTGTTTCTTTTTCTTTTGCAATCAAAAAACTGTTGTGTTACATTTTGCCAGGATATAAAAAATAAAGGAACAGGAAAGAATGACTAAGCCTATTGTTTTATGTATTATGGATGGCGTGGGAATTAACGAGAATTCTGCGCATAACGCTGTGGCAATGGCAAAAATGCCTTTTTTTAACAAGTTATTGAAAATTTACCCGCATGCGCGCCTGGACGCCAGTGGGGTGGCCGTGGGATTGCCAGATGGCACCATGGGAAATTCCGAAGTTGGCCATATAACCATGGGCGCGGGCCGTGTAGTTAATCAATTTCTGCGACGGTTTCAATTGGAAGATTGGAATAAAAA
Source organism: Candidatus Enterousia excrementavium (assembly GCA_017694175.1). GTDB lineage: Bacteria > Pseudomonadota > Alphaproteobacteria > Rs-D84 > Rs-D84 > Enterousia > Enterousia excrementavium. The sequence goes on from JADINE010000052.1 coordinate 14,017, forward strand.
CGTGCCTTTGCGCGAGTTTATTGAATCTGTACGCACGGCCGGCGGAATTGTGCATTTGGCGGGACTGATGTCTGATGGACGCGTGCATTCTGATATTCGTGATATGATGACAATTGCGCGCCATGTGTTGGATTCTGGATTGCGGCTGTGTATTCATTTCATCGCAGATGGACGTGACACGCCGCCACAATCTGCGTCCAAATATGTTTCTTTCATAAAAGACGCTTTGGCGCCGTATTTGGCAGATGGTCGCGCGTTTTTCGGAACTTTGTCTGGGCGGTACTATGCCATGGACAGAAATCAAAACATGGACCGAACGGAATTGGCGTTTAATGCAATTGCGCGGGCCACGTCTGAATATTCCGCCTCTAACATAGATGATGCATTGCAAGACGCGTATGCACGCGGTGAAACAGATGAATTCATTCGCCCAACTGTAATCGCGGGCGATGTGGCAATTACGCCCAATGATGGATTTTTGTTTGGGAATTATCGCAGTGATCGTGCACGGCAAATTGTACGCGCTGTATTAACGACTGGGGCAAAAATTTTGTGCTTTTCACAATACGGCGAAGGGTTAAATGAGGTGTGCCCCGCCCTGTTGCCTGATGTGGCGGTGGACAATACGCTGGGCGATGTGTTGGCGGCAAACGGGAAAAGCCAGCTGCGGATTGCTGAAACGGAAAAATATAACCATGTCACGTATTTCTTTGACGCAGAACGCAATGTTGATTTTGAAGGTGGTGAAAAAGTTCTGATTCCATCGCCTGATGTCGCAACATTCGATATGAAACCAGAAATGTCGGCTGGTGAAATTACAGATGCGTTGTTGCCCAGATTGTCGCAATTTGACGTTGTTATTTTGAATTACGCAAATGGTGATATGGTGGGACACACCGGCAACGAGGCCGCCGCCATTCGCGCCATGGAATTTTTGGATTCGCAATTGGCGCGATTGGTGCCGGCTGTGTTGGATTTGGACGGAACAGTATTAATCACGGCTGATCATGGCAATGCTGAAAAAATGTGGGACGATAAAAATAATCTGCCGTGGACGGCACATACGACAAATCCTGTGAATTTTATTGTTGTGTCAAATGTGCAGCACACAGTGCATGATGGCGGTTTGGCGGATATCGCGCCGACAATCCTGTATTTGTTGGGGGTGCACCAACCATCCGATATGACCGGGCATTCTTTGGTGGATTAAGCATAAAAAAACGGCGTTTATTCGCCGTTTTTTTGTTTGCGACGCAGTTTGAAAAATTCCCGCAATAATTCAGCCGATGCGTCTGCGTATTCAGGCAACTGTGCCACATTTGGCCGAAATAAATGTCTGTCTGTATCGTACACACGCGCATTGTGAGCAATGCCACCGCCTTTTTCATCGGACGCAGCGTAATAAACATTACGAATGCGCGCCAATGATATTGCTGTGGCGCACATGGCGCATGGTTCCAAAGTTACGTATATATCGCAATCGTCCAGAAATTTGACGTCCAGTTTTTTGCAAGCGCGCGCGATTGCCACGATTTCGGCATGCAATGTCGGATTTTTCCGTTTCTGGACCATGTTTTCGCCACGGGCGATAATTTCCCCATTACGCACAATTACTGCGCCAATTGGCACGTCGTCGTGATTTTTTGCACGAATGGCTGAATTTAGGGCTTGCTTCATAAACATCATATTGTACACTTTAACGCATGGATTCAAAATTGCAAATCATTTCAGGGCGATTTCGTGGGCGTAAATTGTATCTGCCGCCGATGGCGCGCCCAACGCAAAACCGGGCGCGCGCAGCGTTGTTTAACATGGTGGCGGCCGGATTGTTTTCGCCCAGCGACGATTTTACTGTGTGGGATGCGTTCGCAGGCAGCGGCGCGTTCGGGTTGGAATGTTTGTCGCGATACCCGAATGCGCGTGTGATTTTTACAGATGCTGCGCCGGAATCCATACAAACAGTGCGAAAAAATTTAGCGTTGCTGAATATTGGCACGGCTGCAACGACCGAGCAAGTTGATGCAAATCTGGCAATTAAACGATTTGGAACAACGGCCGATTTGATTTTTGTTGATGCGCCATATGACGCGGCTGATGTCGGCGTATCTTTTGTTCGGGCGTTGACACGACGCGCCAAAGATGGTGCGATTTTAATTTGGGAACAAGAAGCCGCATCTGCCGCCATGCCACCCAGTGGATGGCGCGTTTTACGCGATAAAACATATGGTCGGGCACGTTTTTTTATACTGCAACGCGCAAGCGAATAAAAACCTTGCTTTTTCACTGAAATTAGTGCATAATGTGCGCCGCGTAACACCCTTGGAGGTTACGCAACGATAAAAGTATTATAAAAAGGAAAATAAAATGGCTATTAAATTAAACGCAGAAATTCGCAACGCTGCTGGCAAGGGGGCCGCACGTAGCATTCGTAAAAATAATAATATCCCCGCAGTTGTTTATGGCGAGAAAAAAGCTCCTTCTGCAATCGAACTGAACGGGCGCGATTTCGACGCGTTGTTGCAAACCCCAAGTTTGCGCACCAAATTGATTGAAATCGATACACCGGCCGGTCACGAAGATGCAATGTTGATGGATATTCAATATCATCCAGTAACAGATAAAGTTATTCATGTGGATTTTAAACGTATCGATGTGAAAAAACCAGTTAACGTAAGTGTGCCTGTGGAAGTTATCAATGCTGAAACATCCAAAGGTATTAAACTGGGCGGTGTGTTGAACTTTGCTGTGCGTAAGGTTGCTTTGCGCGGTTTGGTTCACAATATCCCAGAAAAAATTACAATTGATTTGGCCAATTTGAACATTGGTGATTCTGTGCACGGTTCAGATTTGATTCTGCCCGAGGGGGTTGAATTGGGGCTGCACCAGGCTGAATTAGCGTTTGCCACAATCGGTGGTAAAATGCCGGATGAAGAAAATTCTAAACCAGCCGCTGCTGCGGCAGCGGCCCCAGCGGCCGAGGCGAAAAAATAATATTTTCGCGAATATATTACAACCGACCATTCGTGGTCGGTTTTTTGTTATTATTTTTTTCCTGTGGTCTTGAAATGGCTTTTCGTGTTCACTATATGATGTTCAGCGAAAAATAAAAGTTTTACAAGGAGTGAAAAAAATGGGAAAAGTAATTGGTATCGACTTGGGTACAACTAATTCCGCCATGGCGTTCATGGATGGAAGCGACCCGAAAATTATCGAAAATTCCGAAGGACAACGCACAACACCGTCTGTTGTTGCGATGACTTCGAGTGGTGAACAACTGGTTGGCATTACTGCCAAGAACCAGGCTGTAACAAATCCTGAAAATACAGTTTATGAAATTAAACGTTTGATGGGGTTGCGTTTCGACAGCCCTGCGGTCAAAGAAATCGCTGCACGTGTTCCGTACAAAATCGTTGCGGGCGATAACGGCGACGCTTGGGTTGAAATCGAAGGTAAAAAATACGCCCCGTCGCAAATTTCCGCTATGATTTTGGCAAAATTGAAAAAAGATGCCGAAGCGTATCTGGGAGAAACTGTAACCGACGCGGTTATTACAGTGCCTGCGTATTTTAACGATTCTCAACGCCAGGCAACCAAAGACGCCGGTCGTATTGCTGGATTAAATGTATTGCGTATTGTTAACGAACCGACTGCGGCTGCGTTGGCGTATGGCATGGATAAAAACAAAAACGGCACCATCGCAGTGTACGATTTGGGTGGTGGTACGTTCGATATTTCTATTTTGGAAATCGTTGATGGCGTGTTCGAAGTAAAATCCACAAATGGTGATACTGCGTTGGGTGGTTCTGACTTTGATGCACGTGTGTTGAAATACCTGATTGACGAATTCAAATCCCAAACAGGTATTGACCTGTCCAATGATAAATTGGCACTGCAACGGTTAAAAGAGGCCGCAGAAAAGGCAAAAATTGAATTGTCGTCGAAAACATCGACTGATATCAATTTGCCGTTCTTGACAGCGGATGCAACGGGTCCGAAACATTTTAATACGACATTGACCCGTGCTAAATTGGAATCGTTGGTTGACGATTTGATTCAGAAAACCATTGAACCATGCCGCAAAGCATTGGCTGATGCCGGCCTGGATAAAAGCCAGATTAACGAAGTGATTCTGGTTGGTGGTCAGACACGTATGCCAAAGGTTCAGGAAACCGTCAAAGAATTCTTTGGCCGCGAACCGCACAAAGGCGTAAACCCTGATGAAGTTGTGGCGTTGGGTGCTGCAATTCAGGGCGGTGTGTTAAAGGGCGACGTCAAAGATGTTCTGTTGCTGGATGTTACCCCGTTGTCGTTGGGTATCGAAACATTGGGCGGTGTGTTTACGCGCTTGATTGATCGTAACACAACAATTCCGACCAAAAAATCGCAAATATTCAGCACGGCCGAGGATAATCAGTCCGCTGTGACCATTCGTGTATTCCAGGGCGAACGCGACATGGCCGCCGACAATAAATTGCTGGGTCAGTTTAATTTGGAAGGCATCGCCCCTGCCCCACGTGGTATGCCTCAAATCGAAGTGTCGTTCGATATCGACGCGAACGGTATTGTACACGTGTCGGCCAAGGACAAAGGTACCGGCAAAGAACAGGCGATTTCGATTAAATCCGATGGTGGTTTAAGCGAAGAAGAAATCAAACGCATGGTTGACGAAGCCGCCGCCAATGCCGAAGCGGACAAGAAAAAACGCGAACTGGCCGAGGCGAAAAACAACGCTGAAACCGCCGTGTTTTCGGTCGAGAAAGCGTTAAAGGAACACGGCGATAAAATCAGCGCAGACGATAAAAAAGCCATCGAGGATGCAAAACAGGAGCTGTCCGACGAATTGGCAAAATCTGACGCGACCGCCGAAAGCCTGAAAGCAAAGACAGATGCGTTAACAGAAAAATCGATGAAACTGGGCGAAGCTGTTTACAAAGCGTCCCAGGAAGCCGCTGCTCAATCACAATCCGGCGAATCAAACGACAAGCCGAATGATGACGGCACGCGTGACGCGGATTTTTCTGAAAAGAAATAATAAACGGGGCATCCGCCCCGTTTTTTTATTTCGCGTACTCTCTTCCCTGTTATTGCGAAGCAGTACGGTCAACGTTGAAAACGTTGGCGTACGACTGTGGCAATCCAGTGCAATATGTCTGCGGGCATTCGCCCGCAGTGCTTTTTTATTTACTGGATCGTCACGCTTTGCTCGCGATGACAATGGGGACAAAGTGCGGTTTCTTGGGCTCTCTGACCACCCCCACATGGAGCGGTGGGCATTATTTGCACTATAAACTCTATACTCTTCACTCTAATAAAAAACGGGGCGGTGCCCCGTTTTTTATTCCATACTGTCGTCGTATACTGAATACGTAGTGCCGTTATAATTTATCTTTAATGGCCCATCAATTGTCGTGCTCATGTTACCATAGAACACATTACCATTGATATCCACGTGCAGTGCGCGATCTGTTTTTTTGTCACTGCGCAGATAAATCTTTTGTGAACCGATGTTCAACACACGTCCACAGTCACCTGCTTCGTCCGCGCCCGCGCCAGAACCAATGGTGGTAAGGCCGGATTCGCAACTGTTACGTGCCAAGGTTGCTGTTTCGGAAACTGTGCCGCCGTCGCCCCAATACCCAACACCAACGTTCACACAGCCACCACCGGCGGTTGGTACGTATTGCCCACCAGAGCACGTCACTTTGCACGATGCCTGGCCCGCGTGATTGGCGGCGGTGGTGCCACTGTTGCCGTATCCGTCGGCGGTATTACATGAGATACAGACACTGGCACGGGCATTTGAGTACGTATTCTTTGCACAAACAGATGTGCCCGTACATGCCGTGTTTTTGGACGTAATCTGGCAACCGGTGGTATATGTTCCGGCCGCGGCGTCGGTACATTTGGTTTGTCCGGTTGAGGACGTATATGTTCCGGCCGCGCATGGCGTTTGTGTTGTTGCGCCAGTGGTGGATACATAATATCCCTTGGCCGCAGGTGTGCGCCCACCGGTGGATCCATAGTTCACTTTGACCCCACCGACACAATACCCACCGGGCGTGCAGGTCGTTTGCGCCGCGTTTGGTGTGGCCACAAAGTTTTTCGCGGTTGTGGTCAGATAGCAATCCGCTGCGGCGTCGGACATTGCCGGCGATGTACCATAGTTTGCCGGGCACGAATTAATACCATTCGTTTCAGTGTATTCGCCACTGCTGCACGCGGGCATGCTGGTCATACCCGGGCAATAACTGTTGGCCGGACATGGCTGCGCGTCTTTGTATAACATATT
>JADINE010000005.1 GCA_017694175.1 Candidatus Enterousia excrementavium
TATCAGCACTGCATATAACAAGCAACAACAACAGCATCATCCACGGATCTGCGCCAACGAAAATCGCAGCGGCACAAACAACGAACAGCCACGTTAAAAATCCGCCAAAAGCCAATCGATTTTTCTTTAACACGTCACGGGGTGCGCGTACCATGCAAATGATCATTTCGACAATCATTCCGATTGAAACCAGCGCAGCCAAATACTGCACAGCGGGGAAACCAAAATATTCCCCAACTGCGGCCAATGCGACCACGGCCGCCATAATTACACCCACTATAACCCGCACAGATGTGTTTGACATATTAAAACCAACCTATTTATTTACTTTTATTTTTTCCGGAATAATTTGCTTTTTTACCACCGCCGAATCTGCGATTTCGTTTGGCATATTCATCCAAAGTGTATTGCCACAATTCCTCGCTGCGCACCAAATCAGGCCAATGCTGGGGCACAAACAGCAATTCAGCATATGCCAATTTCCACAGCAAGAAATTCGAGATACGAAATTCATTACTTGTGCGCACCATCAAATCAATAGGCAACAATTCCCCAGTATCCAGGAACGTTTCAAATGTTTCCTTGGTAACCGGCGCGCCGGCCGCGATGGCATCGTTAACCGCGGCGATAATTTCGTCCTGGCCGCCATAGTTTAATGCGAACACAACTGTGCCTGCGGTTCCTTCGGCGGATGCAGATTCCAATTCATCACATTTTTTTGCCAGACGCGCGGGCAATCTGTCGCGGGACCCAATCACGCGATATCGCAGATTTTTTTCCAACGCATGCTTCATATTCTTGTCCAGTTCGGTATAGAACAAGTTCATAAGAAAATCCACTTCTTCCTGGGAACGGTTCCAATTTTCCGTAGAAAACAGGAAAAAAGTAATTGTTGTCACGCCCCGTGCAATGAACCAATCAACCAAATTTTCGAAATTGGCAATACCCGCCTGGTGCCCGGCCAACGGGGGCAGGCCACGTGCCTCGGCCCAACGGCGATTACCATCGCAAATGAACGCGATGTGTTTTGGAATTTTTGGCGCATCAACCACCTGTTTATTTTCTTTCTTTTTGAATAATTTAAACATATTTTATATATCCCCGAAAAAGTAAGTTAAACGGCCATAATATCAGCTTCTTTCTGTTTTGCCATTGCATCCACATCAGCCGCGCGGCGTTCGAACACTTTTTGCAGGTCGTCTTCGAATTTGCGCTGGTCATCTTCGGAAATTTCTTTGTCAGTAACGGCGCGTTTAATTTTGCTCATAGCATCCTGGCGAATATTACGCATAGAAATCTTTGCCTCTTCGGCGTATTTCCCGGCAACTTTGGTTAATTCTTTTCTGCGTTCTTCGGTAAGTGGCGGCATGTTCAAACGAATTACCCCACCGGCAGTCATAGGATTCAAGCCCAACCCAGAATCACGAATTGCTTTTTCGACTGCGCCTGCATTATTAATATCCCAAACAGTCACGGTCAAAGTTTGGTTATCTGGCGTTGCAACGGTTGCAACTTGGTTCAACGGCATATCAGAACCATAAACTGGCACCCGCACACCATCCAAAAGATGTACTGATGCGCGTCCCGTACGCAGTCCTGCGTATTCATTTTGTAAAACATCCAATGTTTGCTGGGTTTTTTGTTCGACTTCGGCTTTCAAAGATTGATAATCCATGCTAAAACTCCTTGTGTTGAAAAATGTTAGCAAATTGATTTGACTTTTTGCAAGAAGAAATATAAAATAGCGCAATGCAAAGGGGTTGTAGCTCAGTTGGTAGAGCACTTGCATGGCATGCAAGGGGTCGTCGGTTCGAGTCCGATCAGCTCCACCAAGTTTTTAGTATGGCGGATGTAGCTCAGTTGGTTAGAGCACTGGTTTGTGGTACCAGGTGTCGCCGGTTCGAATCCGGTTATCCGCCCCAGAAATAAAAAATCGCCCAACGGGCGTTTTTTTATTTCTGTGCAAGGATACGGATTCGAACCGGCGAAAAAGCCGTTCGAACCGCCGCAAAAAGGCGGACTTACATTAGTAATGGACCCTGGTGTAATTCAATATTTAATCGCATACAGACATTTCAGCATCTTTGGAACGTTGTCAGGTTTCATACCGTTTAGCAGATGGATAGAGGCCATGGAACCAAATGGCGCGTAAAACTGTGGTTGCACGGTACCCTGGGTGCCATATTCATTAAATTCATAATATTTTGCGATACAGTTATTTATTGTTGCCTCGGTATCTGCGATTGACATATGGATAAAAATATCCCATACCTGATCAGCAATTTCATCGTATTTGTAATCGTCAAATCTATAGTTGTCGTAAAAGTATTCCAAAATTTGTTTTGATTGTGCTTCTATCAGGTCGGATATATCAGCAGGAAAATTATATCGTGGGTGTGATGCGCGGTATATGTTCAGTTTTTCTTGATTCACACCCCACGCATTATCAACACCAGCATTTGCACTAAATGACAATAAACACAATATCAATACCAATTTTTTCATGCTGTCATTATCGGAATAATGATGTTAAAAATCAATATCTTTCTGTGCGGGCAGTCCAACCATCGGTGCGCATGCCGCATTCGAACCGCGGTTCGCACTCTCTGTCCCTGTCATTGCGAAGGGCTACGCCAACGTTGAAAACGTTGGCGTACGACTGTGGCAATCCAGTACAATATGTCTGCGGGCGAATGCCCGCACTTCCTTGTCATTCCCGCGCCCGGGGCCCGGTCACGTGCCACCCCTCCAATGGAGGGGAACTAAGTACGTGCCGTCGCGGGGCAAAGTTCCCCTCTGCGGAGGGGTGGCACGAAGTGCCGGGGTGGTTTATTCCATTGCGCAGGCCTGGTCGAATACGTATGAACCAGTGCTGTCGCTGTATGTAGTATTCGCTGGCGCATACATGATGCACGAACCGCCCGGGTTGGATGCGATACAACTTGTCGCTGTGCCGGCGGACGTATAGCCCGATGGGCATGAACTGTTCGCAATGTCCATATGCTCTTCGACCACTGCTACATAACCCGACGGACACGAAGTGGACGGCGCGGCGGCAATTGCGCACACCGGCACAATTGCCAGAACTAACACAATTATTCTTTTCATCGTCGCCCCCCCGTCAGTCAGAAAGTGAACCAAACAGCGCAGACCGAATGGCCGCACTGATCTGGACGTTGCCCGAACAGAAGCTCGCGCAATTCCGGGCGCAATAACCGGCCGACGTGCCCGAGTTGTGGAACACCCAGCGCGACACGGCTGGACTTGTCATTTTACACCAGCAATTCAAGTTATCGTCCGCCGTAGACGATATTTCTAGTTCCGTTGCGGTTGCCCCAAATGCACTCCCTTTATTTGCGCTACATATCCCTATACCTTTGATCGGGGTGCTTATCCCATTTTTCTTACATGTTGCCGTCCAATCGGCAACGTTAGTTCCTGTATCTCCATATGTACACGTCGTGCCACTGCTACTCAACGCCACGCATTTGGTGACGGCCAGTGCGGGTGGTGCAATTATCGTGCACAGCAATCCGGCGAGGATTATTTTTAATTTCATTTTCTAACTCCTGTTTGTTTTCCGAATAAGAAAACCACCAAAAAAACTTGGTGGTCAGGAGGTTCGAAACAATCCTTAGAATTGTGTCACTTATTTGATATTCGTGACCCTCCTGACCCGTGGTCAGGAGTTTTTATTTTACGTCGCATAAAAACAGCGCATGCGCGCCAGTTTTTCCCGTTCGACGCTAAGGCAGAGGTTTCGACACCTCATCAGTGGAACACCCACCGACATTCGTATAATATCGCGTTAACGTGAATAATGCAAGGGGCATTTG
>JADINE010000006.1 GCA_017694175.1 Candidatus Enterousia excrementavium
TCGCTCGGGCGCGTTGCGCCCTGTGCGTATCCTCGTATTTATTCGGTCTGCACTTCGTTTGACCTCATATACTCGGATTCATCGCGAGCAAAGCGTGGCGATCCAGTAAATAAAAAAGCACTGCGGGCGAAACGCCCGCAGACATTATCTACACTCTTCACTCTGTTATTCCCGCACCGCTGGTGCGGGAATAACACACGTCACATCATTTCCATTTTGATAATTTTGTCTGGGTTATCCACGTGGCCATTATTCATATCGTCGCCCAGTTTGATTTTATCCACGTATTCCATGCCGCTGATAACGCGCCCCCAAAGGGTATATTTCCCGTTCAAAAACGAACAATCTGCCAGACAAATAAAAAACTGGGAATCCGCGGAATTTACATCGACTGTGCGCGCCATGCCAACTGCGCCGCGGCTGAAATTTTCACCCGAAAATTCAGCGGGAATTTTAACGCCACTGCCGCCGCGTCCATCACCACTGGGGCAACCAGTCTGGGCCATAAATCCCGCAATCACGCGGTGAAACGTCAGCCCATTGTAAAACCCTGAATTCACGAGTTCTGTTATACGTGCCACATGTTTTGGTGCGATTTCAGGCAGCATTTGAATTACAACGTCGCCGTCGCGCAAAGTCAGTTTAATTTTATCGGTCATCACGTCCCCCGTTTGGTATAATCTGGATATTTATTCCAGATTTTGCTTTATCCGTATGTTTAACTTTATCTATGGCGCGCATGAAAATATTTTTTCTTTTGCTTTCAACCATTGGTTCGATAACCAATCCCCCAGGCGCAATTTCCCCAGCGATATTTCTGATGCTGTTCAGTGTTTCAAAAATATGCATGTTTTGTTCGAAACAGCCCTGGCTGATACGGCGCAGGTTTGGCATATAAACATGGCTTGCATCTTGGCTGGCATGGAAACAGAACGCACCCATAGTTTGCAGTTTTGGGGCATTTATTTTGCGTAATTGTGGCGCATCGTAAAACACGACATTTCCCATATGCTGTAAATTCGGCAAATCCAGTTCCGTTGCGACACAATCATTTACAAAACAACTATTCTCAACGGATTGCAACTGCGGCAAATTTATTGTTTTCAACTGTGCGGTCACAAAACAATTTTGCCCCATGCGCTGCAAATTTGGCAAATCCAACACAGACAACGCGGGCGCATTTTGAAAGCAGTAATCCCCAATATGGTGCAACAGCGGCATATTAACAGTTTCAATTTTATAAAGGTCAAAAAAGCAAGAATTGCCCATTTTTTGCAACTGAGGCATGTTTATTTCGTGTAAATTTCTGCATCTGTAAAAAGACATTTCGCCGATTTCGCGCAATTTCGGCATGTTCACATGCTCTAATATATTAAATTGAAAACAGTTATTGCCCATTGTTTCCAAATCAGGCATAGACACACTGGTCAGTTTTTGACAATCCAACGCAAAATAATTGCCGATTTCGCGCACGTTCGGCAAATTCAGCGACAATATTTGCCCGTTTTGAAATGTGACAATTGGCGTGTTGCCCGCAAACAGCATTTTGGTATCATCGCCCGCGTTTTGTATTTTTACTTTTTGCCCATTGATAGCAGCCGACAAAGCGTTAATCATTTGCCAATCACCGTCCGCATGGGCAATAGATTTAAATTCTTTGGTTTTAGTATTGAATATGATCGTGTCCAAAATAATTTCATAATCTTTGTTAATTTCAAAAACGCGCCCATCGCGTGCGTAAAAATCAGGCCCGATGTATGTATTTTCCACTTCCAGATTATATTTTAAAATCTGGTTGTTCATAGTCGTGTAATTAATTGGCAAATCCACATGATGAGATGCAAAATCCACATTAAAATAGTGTTTAATCGCGTCCGCCAACCCCGGGATAATATTATCAGGATTGGAATTCAACGTATTATCTGGATTTTCAACAGTGTGATTATATCTGTTTTTAATACTGATAAATCCGCCAGTTTTTAATACCTGAATGGAAATAACAGATGTGCCGTATTCATCTTCGCGGTGGGGATTTTTAAAATCAGCGCGCCTGATATTATCCACATCTTTGCGTACAGCATTAATTATGTAATATTTTTCAAATCTGTGCGGATCATGGAAAGTACACAGTTCTTCGCCCCGGGCAAAATATTTTTCGATGGCGTTTTGTTCGGCCAGATCATGTACCACATATGCATAATATCCCGCTTTGTCCAACAATTTAATGGGATCCATATGCACGGCCATTTCGTTTATTTCTATGTTTTTAAGCGATATCAAATACGCCATGATTGGTTCGGCTTCGCGCCCAGCGTGCTTTACGATTACATCCAAATTTTGCACGTCAAAAATCCCATTATCATAATTACGAATGGCTTTTGCAAAACGTTCCCCGTTTTGTTTTTTTATAATATCAAAAACAGTCTTTGGCACAGATAAAAATCCTTTGTCCCAAGTATATCATAAAAAACGGAAAAATTATATATTATTCACGCCATGTTACGGAATCAAACAGCGCATTAATCGTGTCACGCAAATTATCATCCGTGAAAAATTGATTGCGTTGTTCGGGCGTAGTATTGTGTGTTGAATCTTCAAAATGAGGAATATATTTTTGAACTGCAAATTTCTTTACACCGCGTGCATGCAAATCATTTGCGATTTCCAATAAATCCATTTTGGTCACAAATCGTGGATCACAGGTAATACGAACCTCGAAATCTTTGCTGGTGGATTGCCATGTGTCCAAACTGCGAATCATATGGTCGTGCGCGATATTTTGGCCAACCAAATCACCGTACTTGTTGCGTACAGTTTTATAATCCAAACCAATCCAGTCAACCACATCAGCCGCGCGTGCCAATGTTTCTGGATAAAAACCGTTGGTATGTAATCCGATTGCGAACCCCAATTCGCGCACGCGGCGCATATAATCAATTAAAGCGTCGCCCTGCATTAACGCTTCGCCCCCGGAAAAAACGACGGCTTCGAGTTTGCCCACGCGGCTTTTCAGCCAATCGAACACCTTTTCAGGATCGTATTCACCGTCGTGCAATGGTATCAGATGGGGATTGGAACAATACGCACATCGCAACGGGCACCCCACCAGAAACAGCACCGCGGCCAATTTCCCGGGGTAATCAATTGTCGTGAACGACACCAATCCACCAATCTGAATCTCTCTCATAACTTATGCAGCTTTTTTCATCAGTTCACTATGACGCTGACCAGTTGTTAAACTGTTGGCTTCGGTAAACGTTTTTCTTTCGCAGAATTCAGAATACTTGCCAATATTAAAATTGGACACAGGTCTGATAAAACCCATTGAACGTGAAAATACTTCGCATTGTGTTCTTTGTGTGTTTTCTGCTGCCATAATGTTTTCCTCCCTTTTTGTTTGTTTTTTATTGTGAAACTGTTGTGGATTCCGCGTTTTGGTTTGCTGCTATTTCAGCATCACATTTCGGACAAAACTCGTGCCGGCCAGGCAAATACCCGTGTTTCGGACAAATCGAGAACGTCGGTGTCAGTGTCATATACGGAATCTTGTAATTTTCGAAAATCGTACGTACGATTTTTTCCGCGGCTTCGCCACTGGAAACAGGTTCGCCCATATACAGATGCAACATGGTTCCACCTGTGTATTTGCGTTGTAATTCTTCCTGGTGTTCCAGGGCAACGAACGGGTCGTCTGTGTAGTTCACAGGCAACTGCGTCGAATTTGTATAGTACGGCGCGTCGTGGGTACCGGCTGTGATAATATCTGGGAAATTTTTCACGTCTGTTTTTGCAAATCTGTATGAACAGCCCTCGGCTGGGGTGGCTTCCAGATTATACAGGTTTCCGGTTTGTTCCTGGAACGTGGCCAGATTTTCACGAATGAAATCCATTACATCCAGCACCAGTTTTTTACCCATTGGCGTCGCGATATTTTCGCGATCGTTTGTGAAATTACGCACCATTTCGTTCGCGCCATTCACCCCGATGGTTGAAAAATGGTGATTCCAATTACCCAAATATCTGCGGGTAAATGGATACAGTCCGCGTTCCATATTTTTGGTAATTATGCGACGTTTGATTTCCAATGAATCACGTGCCAAATCCAACAAACGTTTTAATTCGCGGAATAAACCTTCGCGGTCGCCTTTGTGCGTATATCCCAACCGTGCCAAGTTAATTGTCACCACGCCAATAGACCCCGTTTTTTCCGCCGACCCAAACAGTCCGCCACCGCGCTTTAATAATTCACGCACATCCAGGCGCAACCGACAGCACATAGAACGTACATCAGTCGGATTCAAATCAGAATTCAGGAAGTTTTGGAAATTCGGAATCCCATATTTTGCCGCCAAATCGAACAAAGGCTTTACATTCGGGTGTTCCCATGGGAAATCATTTGTGATGTTATATGTCGGAATAGGGAACGTAAACGGCCGACCCATCGCGTCGCCTTCGGTCATAACTTCCAGAAACGCTTTGTTAATCATATCCATTTCGTTTTGCAATTCGCCATATGTGAAATCCATCTGCTTTTTGCCAACGAATGGGTGCTGATTCTTTAAATCTTCGGGACACGTCCAGTCAAATGTGAAATTGATAAACGGTGTTTGTGTTCCCCAACGACATGGCACAGCGCAATTAAACACCAGTGTTTGCATAGCATTTTTAACATCTGCATATGTCATATTATCAATTCTTACATATGGTGCCAGATATGTATCCACGGACGAAAATGCCTGGGCGCCGGCGAATTCATTCTGCAACGTCCCCAGGAAATTTACCATGTGGGAAATCGCAGTTGCCATATGCTTGGCCGGTTCGCACTGTAAATATCCAGGCACCCCGTTGAATCCCTCGTACAATAATTCGCGCAGAGACCAACCAGCGCAATACCCAGTTAACCACCCCAGATCATGAACATGTATCGCGGCGTTTTTGTGGGCCTCGGCCACTTCGCGTGGGTACAAATTCAGCCAGTATTCCGCGGTCACGCGTTCAGACGTACGCAGAATCAACCCACCAATGGAATAACCAATATTGGCGTTTTCTTTGATACGCCAATTGGAACCGCCAACATAACCCTCGATAACTTCGACTGCGTCAACATACGAATCACGAATTTCACTGCGTTTTTGACGATATATAATATATGATTCCGCGGTTTTGTACGCACGCGCATCCATCAGCGCTTCAATAACTGATTCCTGGACATCTTCGACAGTTGGATTTTTGTCTGTAAATTTGGATTCCAATTTATTCAGCGCATTTTGTGTGATATTGGCAACTTGCTCGTCTGAAATTTCGTGTGTAACGGCAACAGCCTTTTTAATTGCATCAAAAATTTTTTTTGAATCAAATGGCACCGATTCCCCAGAACGCTTCTGGACAACTTTCAAGCGTGTCGTAATTGTCGGAATTATCTGAATTTTATTCTCGTTTTCTGTTACAGCCATCTTTCTACCCCGATATTATTAAAAATACAATATATAGTGGTTGTTTGTGCTATTTGCTAACAATATATAGTATATACGTTTGGCTAACAACATATAAAAATGAAAAAAATTTTTATTTTTCACTTTACTTTTTGAAAAGGGGGTTTTCTGCGGGGTTGGATGCCATCCGATTCACTCGAATTACTTACTAAACAAATTTTTGTATCAAAAAAATCATATTTTTTTGCTGGGAAATGATTCGGTTTTTTGCAAAAAACACAAAATATAGATATTTTTTTGCGAATCATTATCTATATATTGACAAAAGTTGCAGAAAAAAATTAATTATTTGGCAACTTTTGCATAAATAGATTGTGAAACCCACCTTAAAACTTATATAGTATGTATGTATGAAATAATTCATACCGTTTAACATAAAGAGATTTACATGATAAAAAATATCTATGATATGTTGCACCAGGTATGCAGTCAGAATAAAAACCGCATTTTCTTTGTGCGACAGAATGAAACCTATGCTGATTTATTACGTCGTGTGAAACAGCGTGCGGTGTTACTGACAAAAAAATTTGGTATAAAGCGCGGTGATACGGTGGCGATTTTATCCGGCAATACGCCTGATTTTATTCGTTCATATTTTGCCATTGTGTCCCAGGGTGCGCGTGTACTGATGCTGGATACAGGCCTTGCAAAATCAGAACACATTAACATGATGCGCCGCACAAAATGTAAATTGGCATTGGCGCAACGTGAATATTTTGTGAGTGGCCGGGGCGTGCCGAAAATGTTCGACATAGAATCGATTGACGATACAGACGCGCGCGAGTTTACTGCTGCGCCCGCCAATCGCGAAGATATTGCAATGTTATCGTTTACATCCGGTTCAACAGGTAATCCAAAGGTTGTCGGGCTGACCCACGATAATATTATATCGTTGGGCGAAGGCGCATTGTTTTATCAGCCTGTAATTCATCCTGGGTATACATTTTATGGATTTTTGCCGCTTTATCACATATACGGTGTTGTGATTAATATTATCGCGCCACTGGTTTTGCGGGGCAAATTGTTGTTACAACCAATTTTAAACCCACGCGAATTCCTGGCAGATTTCAAAAAATACAAGCCCGAGGTTATCCCCGCGGTTCCGCGCATTTGGGAAACTTTTTATAAAAAAATAATTGCCACAGCCAAAGAAAAGCATGTTTATACACTGATGCGCGTGGTTGTGTCTATGCGTCATGTACTGCGTGGAATTGGGTTGGGGACGATTGTGAACAAAGTGACTAAACCGGTGCATGATTTGTTTGGCGGGCGCACAAAAGTGCTTGTATCGGCCGGCGCAACGTTAAAGCC
Organism: Candidatus Enterousia excrementavium; assembly: GCA_017694175.1. Classification (GTDB taxonomy): domain Bacteria; phylum Pseudomonadota; class Alphaproteobacteria; order Rs-D84; family Rs-D84; genus Enterousia; species Enterousia excrementavium. The sequence goes on from JADINE010000006.1 coordinate 6,804, forward strand.
CACAATTCGGAAATTTTTCGAACGGTTGGGATTCGTTGTTGGTGATTGTTATGGGTTAACGGAAACAACCGGCCCGGCAAACTTTAATTTTGCATTTCGGTTGCCAGATGGCTCTATGCACTATGCCGGTCCGTTACCTGGCAATGAAATTGAAATTCATAATCCAGATAAGCATGGTATTGGTGAAATCTGGGTGCGGGGCAAATTGGTTATGCCCGGGTACATCGATAACGACGATGCAAATGTGGCTGCGTTTGAAAACGGGTGGTTTAAAACTGGTGATCTGGGCAAACTGGATAAACGCGGCCGCCTTGTGGTAAAGGGACGTAAAAAACAGGTCATAGTTTTGGATTCTGGGAAAAACGTGTATCCCGATGAATTGGAAGATTTATACATGCAAAACCCAGAAATTTTGGCTGCGGCTGTATTTGAATATGTTATAAACGGCAAAACTGTGCCATTTGCAGTGTTCCAGGTTGCGCCAGGCACAAACATTTCGCGTGTTGGTGCATTGGTAAAATCATCTAATCTTAAAATTGCGCCATATAAATGGGTGCGGCATTTTGCGATTACAGAAAACGAATTGCCACAAACATCAGCGCGCAAGATTAAAAATTTTGCTGTTCGTGAAATGCTGGACAATGGTGCATTTACCCGCGTGTCCGCCGCAGAATAAAAAATATCCGGGTCACCCCGGATATTTTTTATATTTTACGATTAAAATTCAGTTTTAAATTCAACCGCCACGCCGTCTGTATCCACAGCAATATTGTCGCACGTATTTGTATATTACAGACACTCCAATCGTTGATGCAGTTGGAAATATTTAATGTCATCTCTGACATCAACACCATGGGTTAGTAAGACCCAATGACAGAAACTCCTGTCATCATCAAAATTAGACCACAATATTTTTATAAAATCATCCGGGTTTTATATTTTTGAAGTTATGTATTGACAAAATATATGTTTTGTACTATATTATAATGAGTAATGGAGCGGAAATGAAAAAACAAGTAAATGTTAAAGTTTTTGATATTTTAAAATCTTTGGTGGATAACCAGGTTCCTGCGCTGAAACATGATGCGTCGCGTGGTGTTGATGCGGGGGCCAAAATTTCGGATTTATGGGGTCGGATTGACAGTTTGCACAACTATATAATTGCCAATCGCTATGATCGCGCTGATGTGCGCGAGGCTGAATCTGAAATCAACGATTATGAACGTGAAATATCTGATTTGCAGCGTGCGGCGGCGCGTTTTAACAATGCGCAATCAGAATTAAAAGCGGCGGCCAAGTTTTATCACACATACAATGCGATTGCCAAAAAGGCACACATTGACGCATTGCAACGTGAATATGATATGCTGGACGCGCGTGCAGATAAATTATCAGATTTAATTTTCGCATGCCAGGTTAACATAGATCCAGATAATCGTGATGCGGCCACTTGTGCCCAATACAGCAACGACATTACAAGATATCGCGAAGAATACAGTCAAACAATCGCACGCCTGCAACAGGTTGCGCACAAAATAAAATCATTAAGTCATTAAAAATGCGCCATATGGCGCATTTTTATTTGCACACAGAAATATACGGTGGCACAGATTTTTCTGAATCAATTTCACCATCGCCACAATCCAAACAATTAAACATTCTGTTTTGTGAATGCATTGCATCCAATGGGATTGTGTGCCCGGCCACTGCTTCAACATTAGCAGCATATGAATACGTTGGGAAACCGAAATAAAACCCACGCGAAGCGCCACTGCATGATTCAGATGCACTGTAACACGCCGGGTCGTTAATTTTTGATGGATCAGGCACACACGCTGTTGCACATGTATCTGGATTTATAATCATTTTTTCACAATCAGTACACGACGTAGACGGCACGCGCGCGGTTGTTCCAACGGGGCCAAAAATTACGCCCTGGGTTACAGTTTCGCATTTTTTTGTTGCCGTGGTTTCATTTGGATCCACCACGCATTCCCATTCCAGTGTGGTGTAATTCAAACGTGCAATCATGCCAGCCGGGCATACTTTTTCTGGGAACGGATTTACACATTCCCACACACTGTCAACCAGCACGGCCGTCTGTTGTTCTGCGCATAACGGTTTTTTTGTTTCATCGGCCACGCACGTTAATAATTCAGAATCCCAAATCATATCGCCGCCGCAATCAGTTTTTGTATTGTATCCAACGCATTGCCAGCGCCCAAATCTGTATGTTTTTATGGTGCCGATTGGGCAAACAACATCGGTTTGCACCGGTGCAGTAAATACTGTTTCTTCATCAGGAATTTCATACTGAGTAAAATATACCAGTTGTCCATTTTTCAATTCCATTTCGTCAATGATGGCATCCGGTACTATGCGGGCCCCGGAAAGTCCACCAACCATGATTTTACCATCCATAAATATGCCGAACGTCCCGGCATCTGGGAAATATTTTTCCAATATTTCCAGCATATCGTTATAACTGTCATCTGGGATAGCGCCGGTGGCGGTAACGATATAACTGTATTCAGGCCGTCTGTTGCGTAAAATTTCGCAACTGGTAACCCGCATACTGGCATTCAAGCATATGAAACGGCTGTCGATATTATTTTGTTCGACGCATACGTCGCGAAAATCAGTTCCCTTGATTTGTGCGTTATGTTTTGCCGATGCGCATTGCGCGATTGTGCGCATATCTGATTGATTTATGGCATATTCAGTTTCCTGTTCTGTCACGCGTTGGCTGGGGCTGCTTATCATGAAAAAGCCGACCATAAACACAGCAACTAAAATTACCATAAAAATATTCATCATTCCCCCTTGCGATTTATTAAAACTCTAAGTAATATAAGGATAAAAAGCAACAGGAAAAGATGAAAAGATACATACCAATTTTATTGCTGGTTGCGGCGTGCGGGTTTCGTCCCATGTATTCTGGCACTGACACAGATGTTTATGTTGCGCCGATAAACGGCATTAACGGCATTGAATTACGTAATGAATTAAATGCTAAATTTGGCGGCGTTCGTGACGCCGGTGCGAAATATAGATTAACGGTTAATTTGGCAACGCCTGTTACGCAATATAAAGCGCTGGAAACAACCGGTGATGCCACGTGGCAGGAAATTGTTCTTACTGCTACGTACACGTTAACTGCCGATGACAAAGAAATTGTCAAGGGCACGGAAAGTGCATCTGAATCCTATACGTTTGTGCGTTATTTGGTTGCAGCAAATGCATCGTATAATAACGCCGTTCAAAACACGGTTCAGGTATTGGCGGATAAAATCAGCGCACGCGTAATTGCGGAAACATACAGATACGAACAATCTGATGAATAATGAAATGGAAAGAAACTGATTTTAACAGCGGAATTGAAACAATACGTGCGGTTTTAATCTATGGGCCGGATGCCGGCCAGGTTGACGAGTTTTGTGATCGTGCGGTTGAAAAACTGGAAATTGAAAAAGATAATTTGTTTGCGCTGGATTCGAACGAGTTGCGCGATAAAACAGATGCGCTTTTTGCAGAAAGTTGCAGTCCGTCTATGTTTGGCGGGCGCAAAATGGTGATTATTTCAAATGCTGGTGACAGTGATGCATCGTTAATTTCTGAATTGGTAACGCACTCGGGTTTATGTGCGACAGTAATTGTGGCTGCGGGCGATTTGCGTGCAGGTGGTGGGTTACGCGCATTGTTTGAAAACGATAAACAACTGGCGGCGTTGCCGTGCTATACGGATGATGCGCGTACGCTGGCGGCATTAATACGGCGCGAATTGTCGGCTGATGCGGGAATCCAGCAAATAACGCCGGACGCCATGGCGTACATGACTTCGCATTTGGGCGGCGACAGGGGCATCACACGTGGTTTTTTGGCTAAAATTGCACTTTATGTTGACGATAAAAAAACAGTTGAATTGGATGATGTGGAAAAATGTTTGCCTGATACAGGGGCGGCGAACACCGATGATTTTTTGTATTCGTTAACTGCGGGTTATATTCAACAAACGATGACAGCATTGGACAGATTGTTATACGACAACGTTGATCCAAATATGTTGGTTCGTATGTTGGATATACATTTTAAACGTCTGCTTACCGCGGTGGTCGAAGGGCAATTGCCACGATTGTTTTGGAAGGTCCAGGATAAATTCGAACTGGCTGTAAAAATTTGGTCTGAAAATGATATCATAAGCGTATTGCAACGATTAACAGAATTGGAACGGCAATTGCGTACAACGGGAATGCCGGCGGAAATTCTGTTGCGTGATTTCGCATTAAAACTTGCGATGCGCACAATGAAAATGGCCATAAGAAGAAGGAAGTAAAAACATGCTGTCATCTGTTTATGCACCAAAAGATTTTAAACGTTTGCGCGTGGTTGGTGATTTAGTCGCCCGCTGTTTTGATTATATTACGCCGCACATACAGGCTGGCATTTCCACCGGGGAAATAGACAGACTTGTCGCGGAATTTCTGCGCGCCAATGGTGCGCGTTCGTCTGACCTGGGGTACCAGGGATATCCAAAAAGCATATGCACATCGGTTAATGATGTAATTGTGCATGGCATACCCAGTGATGAAGTTATATTAAAAGATGGCGACATAGTAAATGTTGATTTAACTGCCGAATACAAAGGTTTTCACGGTGACGCATCGCGCATGTTTATGATAGGCAATGTTTCCCCGCGTGCGCGTGAATTGGTTCAAACGTGCCAAGATGCTTTGAATTCTGCCATTGCGGTGTGCGGGCCGGGTGTTCCGTTGTCTGAAATTGGCAAAACCATAGAAGCAGTTGTAAAACCGCACGGCTTTTCAATTTCGCGCGATTTTGTTGGCCATGGCATAGGTAAAGTTATGCACGACGACCCACAAATTTTTCACTTTTATGATAAAATGTGGGACAAAGTAAAAATGGTGCCGGGGTTGGTGTTCACGATCGAGCCTATGATTAACACTGGTCGCCCTGAATGCAAAATAGATGCCGATGGTTGGACGGCGCGTACGGTTGATGGCGGGCTGTCTGCACAGTGGGAACATACGTTGGGCATCACAGAAGATGGCGTTATAATATTCACTGAAAAGATGGATGCATAATGTCGAACAACGCACCAAAATCAGACGCAGAAGATTTATCATTTCACAGCGGCCACCGCGAACGTTTGCGTCAAAAATTTTTGGACAACAATCTTGCTGATTATGAATTATTGGAATTATTATTGTCGTTTGTAATTCCGCGTCGTGATGTTCGACCATTGGCGCGTGGATTGATGAAGAAATTCGGCGGCATATATCCAATTCTTTCTGCGCCAATTGATAAATTAACAGAATTTCGCGGCATTGGTCGCAACACGGCCATATTTATTAAAACTGTGCACAAAATAATGTTGCAAGGTTATAAATGTGAACTGGAAACACAAAAAGTATTTCATAATGAACGCGCGCTTTTGAATTATTGTTTGCTGTTACTGGGTGGCAAAAGCAAAGAAGAAAGTCATGTGTTGTATCTGGGCCCAGATTATCGTTTGTTGGCGGACGATTTGCACAGCGTTGGCACAAATGATTGGGCGGCCATTTATCCGCGTGAAATACTAAAACGTGCGTTGGAATTGAATGCTTTGTCTGTACTATTGGTTCACAATCATCCGACACCGCTTACAACATTTTCAACCGAAGATATAAAACTTACCGCAGATGTTCAATCGTTGTTAAATTCAGGTGATATCCGCCTGCATGATCATTACTTGGTGTCGGGTGGCATAGTTTATTCAGCGCGTAACATGTTTTTATTAAAATAAATCAGTTACATCGCACACAATTTGTAATTCTTTTGGATCAGATGGTGTTAATTGGTTTGCATTAAAAGTATATTCAACACGTCTGGCCATTGTTGGGTTTGTCCACGAATTTTCCCAATTGCGCGAAATTTTTATTACACGAAAAGTTGGCACAAAGACAAATTGTAATTTTTGTAATGCACATTCTGCGCCTTCGGTAGTGCGGAATCCATCTGGGGTTATATCAACAAAATTTCCATTTTGATTTAATTCAATTTTATATTCATAGTAAAAATGGTCAGTACCGTTTTCGTTGCGCGTTCTGGTTATTCTGTCGATGCGCCCATCTGCATTTACATCAATGTCAAAGATATCGCGTTCAGCAATTCCGGCCCCGAATTCATCCAAAGTATATTGTTCTGAAAAAGTGGGATTTTTTAATCCATCAGTAAATTCACCTGTGTCGCCCACGTTAATTTGCGCAATTTCACGGTTTTCCAATTCGATATCAGGCGACGCAACCCCGCGTGTGTCACCGATTTTCGGCAATGACCCACCAGCCATGATGTAAATCAATCCTGCGATTACAGCAATCATCACAGCCAACAAAACATAAAACCACGCATTTCCTGATTGTTGATTGTTCCGCATGAAATACCCCCTTACATTTTTATTATGCGCCCAGGTGCCCATCCCTCGATTGTGCGAATGGCGGATGCCACGCGCGTCAATTCTGTGTTGCTTAACTCGCTTATGCGCCGATTTATGGAAAGCCCGGTTAATTCCTGAATTCGTCTGTGATATGCCGCAGTATCGTTTTCAACAGGCGGGGCATAACGACTTATGGCGCCCGCAATGGTAAGGTTGATATAACTGCTGCTGCGCAGCAAAGATGATATAGCCCGCATACCCGTTCCTTCGTCTGGGAATACGGCAAAACCGCCAGCCTGGCCGATTGCGCCCGCACGTCGTGAAAATTGAGAATATCGTATGTTACCAGGGTTGTTATTTCGCCACGCGCGCGTGCCCCCAGTTTTTCTGTATTGTGTGCCATTGGCATTGGTATACACGACGTCGTTGCCCATTGCGTGCGCGCCTGCCCGCCGGGCATTGGTTAGGGGCACATTGTGTGCAATTGGTTCGGTTAGTTCAGATGGCTCAGTTTGTCGCGCCCCGAATTCTTGGGATAATTCAGATACTGCAATTGGCGCCGTATTTACATCGTCGGATACAGAAACTGTTTCCAAATCCACGGGCAAATCAGGGGTTGCCAATGGCGCTTCGGCATATGGGACGGCACCAGAATCGTAAATATCGAAATTTTCATAAAAATTAAATTGGTCGTATTCAGCCAACTTGGAATCTTGCATTTCGATGATTTCGTTTAATTCTGCGATTGAAACGCGAATAGTTCGGCATCCACGTGCAAATAAATCGTCGCCCCAAATCATATTAACAATTGGCCCGACGGCGGCCAACACACCCAACATAATGATTAAATTACGCAGGTTTGTGAAATAATCTGTTTTCGCGCCACGTATCATTGATATGGCCCAGCCAAACAAAAACAGTCCCACAATACAAACGATTACAATCCATGCATATTCAATAAAAGTTTCAAAACTGCGCAGAATACAAGACGGATCTTCCAGATATAAATACGTATCATCAGCGCCCAAAATATGGAACC
>JADINE010000002.1 GCA_017694175.1 Candidatus Enterousia excrementavium
GTCCCACATCCCCATGCACAAAATAAAATCGCCCGTTGGGCGATTGTATTTTGTGGTGGATGTTGAGGGACTCAAACCCCCGACCCTCTCGGTGTAAACGAGATGCTCTAATCAACTGAGCTAAACATCCAAAACAGCGGGTAAATATTAAAGCATTTTTTTCCGCTTGTCCAGTTTTTTATTATGGCATCGGAACGCCAGCGGTGGCCTCGCCCATTACTTGGTCGATTAATGTATCTGCTTTGGCTTTGGCGTCGCGATATGCATCTGCAAATAATTTTGCCACATGCGCCGCACCACCGGTTAAAATTTCATCCCGCATAGTAATGTTGGCCAAATCATATTTTCCGGTCATATCAATAATAACATCACCGTTACCAGCGATGCCTTTGACATGCATAGATGCCAATTTTTCCTGGGCTGCGGTAACTTTGTTTTGCAGTTCATTGGCCTGGGCCATTAATGCTTCCATATCCATGGTGAATCTCTCCTGTTATTAATGTTGGGGGCACGGTGGTGGCCGTGCCCTGATTACACATTATTTTTTGATTTCGGCACCGGTTTTCTGATCAATACCGACCATGGACATACGTGTTTTACCGCGCTTGTCCGCGCCCAGATATTTTACGAAAACTTTATCGCCTTCTTTGATTTTGGTGTCTTCGATTTTTGCGATTCTTTCACCTGTGATTTCAGAAATATGAACCATAGATTCAAAACCGTTCAAAATCTTTACAAACAAACCGAAATCTTTTACCCCAGATACAACCCCAGGATAGATAACGCCAACTTCGGGTTCAGCAACAATATCTTTGATACGGGCAATCGCTGCATCCGCATTTTCTTTGCTTGTTGCCATGATTTTAACTGTTCCGTCATCTTCCAAATCAATTTGCGTATCGGTTTCACGGGTAAGCGCCTGGATAACAACGCCGCCTTTGCCGATAACATCGCGGACTTTATCTGGATTGATTTTCATCGTATACATCTGTGGTGCATATTCAGAAACCTTGGCACGTGGAGCCTTGATAGCCTTTTGGATTTTGCCCAAAATATGCATACGGCCGTCTTTGGCCTGGGCCAGCGCATGTTTCATGATATCAAATGTAATAGATGTAATTTTAATATCCATCTGTAACGCTGTGATTCCATGGTCTGTACCTGTTACCTTGAAATCCATATCGCCCAAGTGATCTTCATCGCCCAAAATATCGGTTAAAATGGCGTAATCATCACCCTCTTTGATTAAACCCATGGCGATGCCGGCCACAGGGCGAGTCAAAGGCACGCCGCCATCCATCATGGCCAATGTCGCACCACATGTTGTAGCCATGGACGACGAGCCATTTGATTCCAAAATGTCAGACACTACGCGAATTACGTAATCGAATTGTTCGCGTGATGGAATCATTGGATGCAATGCACGCCACGCCAAGTTACCATGCCCTATTTCACGACGTCCCGGGGATTTCAATCCTTTGCATTCACCAACGGAATAGCCCGGGAAATTATAATTCAAAATGAAATCGCGTTCTTCGTCACCATCCAAGCTTTCAATTGGCAATGCATCTTTGCCACCACCCAATGTAAGCGAGACAAGCGCCTGGGTTTCGCCACGCGTAAATAATGCAGAACCGTGTGCCCGCGGCAAAACGCCCAATTCAATTTCAATCGGACGAACTGTTTTTGTATCGCGGCCATCAATACGTGGTTTACCCGCCAAAATATTGCCACGCATAATACGCGCTGTAATATTTTCAACGATTTCATCAGCCCATGATTCCAATGTGGATGTGGCTGTTTCGGTTTCTGGGAACAATTCTGGAATACGAGCCTTGGCCGCAGTGTGAATTTGCGCCAATGTATCCAAACGAACCAATTTTTCTTTTATCTGCAACGCAGATTCCAGATCGCCGGCAAAAGATTCGAAATCTTTTTCCATTGCCAAATATTCCGCAGATTTTTCAGGCACTGCCCAACGTTCTTTGCCAACCTGGGCCGCCAAATCATTAATCGCATTGATAACAGCCTGCTGCGCATCAAATCCAAATTTCACAGCCCCCAAAACCGTTTCTTCGTCCAATTCGCCGATTTCAGATTCAACCATCAGCACGCCATCTTTTGTTGCGGCTACGACCAAATCCATTTCGGAATCTTCAACAACTTTCTTTGATGGGTTTAACAAATATTTACCATCGGCATAGCCAACACGCGCCGCACCAATTGGCCCAGCAAATGGAACACCCGACAGCGCCAACGCAGCAGATGATGCAATCATTGCCAAAATATCAGGCTGATTTTTTCTGTCGTATGAAAATACCTGGGCAATAATTTGAACTTTGTTTTTGAATGTTTCTGGGAACAACGGACGAATTGGCCGGTCGATCAAACGCGCTGTAAGTGTTTCAGCGGTTGAAGCCTTGCCCTCGCGACGATCGCGCGAACCAGGAATGCGCCCAGCGGACGCGAATTTTTCCTGATAATCAACGGTTAACGGGAAGAAATCCTGACCCTCGACTGCTGTTTTTTCGGCACACACAGTTGCCAAAACCATTGTTCCGCCCATTGTTGCCAAAACTGCGCCATTGGCCTGTTTCGCCATGCGCCCTGTTTCCAGACGCAATGTTTCATCACCATATGGAATTTCAACCACAACAGGATTATTCAAATGCGTTTTTTCGTCCTTATTAATCAATCCAAATAACATATTTTTCTCCATAAGTTTATGCTTTGTTTTAAATCTAGATGCGAAGAAAAATCATTCGTTTTTGCATTCTGGGGTAAATGCAAGAATGAACAATTTTTCCCCCGCATTGTCTGATTATAAAAGATATTTGACCATATGCAAATAATTTAATAGATATTGATTTGTTTGTTGTCTATAATGCACATGATATCAAGTTTAACGGCGTTGCATGTGCAGTATGCCCATCGCCCGGGCAATCTGATGGCGGCACAGACAATGTCACATCATGCCATGTTCCGGCCGGCACAGGTGACACAGATTCCACCGGCACATGGGAATATGCGTATGATTGCCATTTTGAACCATAATGCCACTGATAAAAAAACGGGGCAAATGCCCCGTTAATTATTTACGCAGACCTAATTTTTTAATCAGTTCTTCGTATTCCGAAACACTGTTCTTTTTGATGTACGCCAACAGTTTTTTACGGCGATTAACCATCTGGGTCAAACCACGACGGGAATGTAAATCCTTGTGATTATTTTTCATGTGTTCGGTTAAATTGCGAATACGTTCAGTCAAAACAGCAACCTGAGACGCGGCAGAACCACCATTGTCCTGTTCCGTTGTTTTGTATTCTTTGATTAATTCGCTTTTTCTTTCTTTTGTAACGGACATTTTCGTTTTCCTTTTATTTATATTGTTCTTTTTGGACGCAGCACGCCATCGGTAACACAACCAATTCCAACAAATGCGGAATCTGCATATACCCGACGCAAACCATCCGCGCCCCCCGTCACGATAAATCCGCCATTTCTGTACAATTCAGCCGATTTACCGTCAAGATTTTGAACCGGAATGTCCCCCAGTCCGAAATCAATTGGATTCAGATAATTACCTAAATCCCCGCTATTATTAAACAGATTTTCTAAAAAATCAAGTTTTACAGCATCTTTTATTGTAAAACCAATGCTTTCCGTTCGACGTATCATCGTAACAGTTGCCAATGTGCCACACGCATATGCAATATCGCGCGCAATTGCACGCACATATGTGCCACGGGATACACGCACACGAAAAGTCCACGTGTCGCCATCAATACCCATTAATTCCAGCGTATCTATATGCACAGGCCGCGGCGGCAACGTAACCGCCCCACCCCGGCGTGCAACATCATATGCACGGCGCCCATCAATATGCACAGCACTGAATGCAGGCGGTGTTTGCATAATATCACCCACCAATTTAGGCAACACCCCCAGCACATCATCGCGCGATGGAATAATGTCTGTGCGCCGGATTTCGCGGCCAAGCGCATCCAAACTGTCTGTTTCAAAACCAAATTTCAATGAAAACAGGTATTCTTTTTCTTTTGTACGCATTTCTTCGACAAAAGGTATCATTTTGGTCGCAGCACCCAATGCAATCGGCAACACGCCAGACGCCATTTCATCCAATGTCCCAATGTGCCCAAATGTGCGCACCCCAAACATGCGCGCAACACGCCCAGTGGCACGACGACTGAACATGCCAGATGGTTTGTCTAATATTACCCAGCCAGATATCATATTATCGCGCCTTGATTTGAAATCTTTGCCGATTAACAGCAGTTAAAAATTTTACGTATTCAGAACGGCTTTCTTCGCACATTGGCCACAATTGCCGCATATTGCGCAAATCAATCACAGCATCTGCCATGTCACGATGCACTGGCATTGTTCTGTATTCACGCGTAATCATCATGCTGTCTGGGGCGGCATGATGGGAATCCATTGGAAAATCTGCAACAACGCGATTGCCGTCACGCCGAACGTTGCACCCAACTAAAAATTTCGGTCCCCATTTTATGTCTGATTCACAAAAATATCCATCCAAAGTAAATTCCAATTTCGTGCCCAATTGAAATTCAGGCATGCCTGTTTGCAGGCGACTTACCATATGCGGACGCATAAAGTCAAAACCCGCCAGAAATTTTTGCAATTCTGCCGGGCTTTTGAACAAGCGATGTGTTGGTTCGTAAAACGGGGTTTGAAATACTATCAGTGGGCGAACGTACATTTATTTTTCCTTTTGCTTATCCAAACAAATTTAATTGGACCTTTGTTGATTTTGGTTGTGAAACTTTCGTTACAGACATTGGTTCATCTGGGGCATTTTTTACATCTGGTCCGGGGGTTTGATTTGATTCCAGATTCGCCAGAACTTCTTCGGCACGGGAAACAACCGACGCAGGCATGCCGGCCATCTTTGCAACCTGAATCCCATATGAACGATTGGCAACACCAGCAATAATTTTATGCATAAATATTATTTCGTTATTATGCTCACGAACGTCGATTGTTAAACATGTAACATTCTGCAATTGCCCGGGCGCATCCCCCACCAATGCCGTTAATTCATGATAATGAGTCGCAAACAAAGTGCGCGCCCCAAGTTTGTTCATGTATTCCAATACAGCCTGGGCAATGGCCATGCCATCGTACGTGGATGTGCCCCGCCCTATTTCATCAAAAATTATAAATGATTGATTTGTCGCACGATGTAAAATGTTGGCGGTTTCACTCATTTCCACCATAAACGTAGATTGCCCCGCCGCCAAATTATCAGATGCCCCCACGCGACTGAATAACTGATCACAAACACCAATTGTGGCACGCACAGCCGGCACAAAAGACCCCATGTGCGCCAACACCACAAGCAACGCGTTTTGACGCAAATATGTGGATTTACCGGCCATATTAGGCCCCGTTAATAACGCAACTGATTTCACATCTAAATTGCAATCATTTTTTACAAAACTGTCGCCGCGTGACTGCAAAACATAATCTATGACAGGGTGACGGCCACCGGCAACATCAAATGCAACATCATCAGTTACATCGGGGCGCACCCACGAATATTTATTTGCCACCACCGCCAAAGAATACCAAACATCCAAATCCGCCAATAAATCAGCCGTTGCCAACAAATCATCTGCCACGGCACGAATTTTTTCGACAAGTTGGGAAATAATATCAGCCTCGATTGCGCTGGATTTTTCCGCGGCCGAACGCACATCATTATCCAAATCAATTAATCGCGCGGTTGTGAATCGCATGTTGCCTGACATTGTTTGCCGATGAATAAACCCTGATTCAGGCGCCATTAATACATCAGCACGAGTGGATGGAACCTCGATAAAATACCCAAGAATATTGTTGTATTTAATTTTAAGGTTGTGAATGCCTGTGGCGGTGGCGTATTCAGATTGCATGCCCGCAATAGTTTCCTGGGCACCATGCGCCAGACCACGCATATGATCCAGCGACGCATCAAATCCGGCGCGTATCACATTTCCATCACGGAAAAAGGTTGGTAATTCGTCCGCCAAGGCAGAATTTAATTCCGACGCCAATGTATCATGGGTGTTTGTTTTTTCAAATTTGGCCGCTAAATCTGCATCCAAACGCGTTGCCATCATTTTTGCGTTTGGTAATTCTATTAAAAAATCTGCCACATGACGCATGTCGCGGGGCGCACCACGGCCAGACAACAAACGCGACAAACTGCGCCCTACGTCCGGAACAGAATCCAACACAGACGCCACCGCCGCCATAACATCACCGTTTAACACCAGATGCCCAATGTGCGATTGCCTGCGTTTGATTTCGACCGTGTCCGCAGATAATGTACGCAAATACGCACGTAATTTGCGCGCACCAGCCGCTGTTTTAGTATTATCCAATACATCCACCAAACACACGCCACCATCATTTATGGGCGCGTCTATTTCCAAACTTTTCCATGTGGCGGAATCGATTAATAACTGACGCCCAGATTTGTACAGATATGGCGTGCGGAACGTAATAGATGCGCCGCGCTGGGTATTGAACAGATATCCTGCCAAAAGTTTTATTGCACTGTCGTATTGCGATGTAACTGCATCCCCGGGCGCAACTGCACCGGCAAACACACTTGTTACTATTTTGTTAATATCCGCACGAATGTATAATTTTTCATAAACTGGCGTAGTTTTAAACACATCACGCAGATGCATAATTACTTCGTTTTCAGCAATCGATGATGGATAAATAACCTCGGCCGGGTTGATACGAACCAAATCATCCAACACGTCAGCCGTGCGGCCAATAAAAAATTCGCCAGTGGAAATGTCACAGCCCGCAATTTCAAAATCATTGTCGCCAGGCACAACCGCAATTAAAAAATTAGAATTTTTTGGTGCCAATAAATTTTCATCGGTAAGTGTACCAGGCGTTAAAACACGAATAATTTTCCTGTCGATAAATTTATGGCCACGCGCTTTGGCCTGGGCCGGGGTTTCCATCTGCTCTACCAACGCCACACGAAACCCGGCCCGCACCAGGCGCCCAAAATAATTATCGGCCGCATGCCACGGAATTCCGCACATAGGGATGTTTTCACCATCGCCATCTGTGCCACGCTGGGTTAAAACCAGCCCCAACGAGGCGCTTATTGTTTTTGCGTCATCAAAAAAAGCTTCGTAAAAATCCCCCAGGCGAAACATAAGCAATGCGTCTGGATTTTCAGCCTTCATATCAACGTATTGCTGCATAACCGGGGTAAGTTTACTTTTGTCCGCCACGATAAATCCATTATTGTTGTGCTGGGGTAACTTTTAATGTCTCGATTTTTAATTCAGCCTCTTTCAACAATTGTTCGCAATAGGCTTTTAATTTAATCCCCTGCTCGTACGCGGCGACTGAATCAGCCAGCGGCAATTCGCCAGATTCCATTTTTTTGACCAATTCTGTTAATTGTTTATATGCTTCTTCGAAAGATAACTTTTTATCGTCCATAATATGCCCTTTTGTCACGAAAAAACATACAAAAACTATTTCCAAAAGGCAAATAAAAAATAGCGGTTCAGAACATAGATTTCCAAGGTTGTCATTGTTCGGACGCATCTGCTCTTTCGCAATGCCAATGGGGAAGTAAGTGCGGTTTCTTGGGCTCTCTTACCACCCCGTCGGCATAGCCGCCACCCCTCCAATGGAGGGGAACTTATTCCGCGACGGGACGAGGCCACATTCCCCTCTGCGGAGGGGTGCCCCAACGGGGCGGGGTGGTCTATTCCATGGCGCAGGCCTGTTCGAATACGTAAGAGCCGGTGTTATCGCTGTATGTCGTATTCGCGGGCGCATACATTATGCACGAACCGCCGGGGTTGGATGCGATACAACTGGTGGCTGTGCCGGCGGATGAATAACCCGATGGGCATGAACTGTTCGCAATATCCATGTGTTCCTCGAACACCGCAGTATAACCGGACGGACACGAAGTTGACGGCGCTGCGGCAAATGATGTACACGGCGCAATCGCCAAAATTAATACAATTATTCGTTTCATCATCGCCCCCATTAGTCAGAAAGTGAACCGAACATCGCAGACCGAAAGGCCTCCCTGCTCTGAACGTCGTTCGCACAGAAGTTCGCGCAATACCGGTCGCAACTGGTCGACGCGTTCGGATTGTGTAACACCCAGCGCGACACGGCGGGACTTGTCATTTTACACCAACAGTATTTGTTATCGTCGCTTGTTGATGATGTATTCAGTTCTGTCGCTGTTTGGCCGATTGAACTTCCTCTTAGACTGCTGCATATACCTATACCGCTTATCGGTATGCTTACCCCATTCGTTGTACACGTGGCTGCCCAATCGGTGTGACCTATATATGATGAAGTACTTGGCGTACACGTCGTGCTGCTGTTCAATGCCACGCATTTGGTGACGGCTTGGGCGCCGGTGGTGGTTATTGCACAAAGTATTGCGCCAATGATTATGATTTTTGATTTCATATTCTTATCTCCCTTTTTCCTGTTAAGAAAAAACCACCGGAAAAATTCAGGTGGTTGGAGTTTAAGAACAATCACTATAATTGCGTGGTTTATTCGATATATTCACCACACTCCAACCGTATTGGTTGGATTTTTTAACGTCGACGTCCGACGATAGTGACGGGTTCTTAAGCCCAATATGGGAACACTCCATATCGATGTTTATAGTACCGCGTTAATTGCGTGAAAGCAAGGGACTTTTGCGCGCCATTGGCGCGGAAATATACCCTTGTCATTGCGAAGGAGTACGATCAACGTTGAAAACGTTGTCGTGCGACTGTGGCAATCCAGGTATAATATGGCTGCTGGCGGAACGCCCGCAGTGCTTTTTTATTGCTCGCGATGACAATGGGGAGTAAGTGCGGTTTCTTGGGCTCTCTTACCACCCCGTCGGCATAGCCGCCACCACTCCAATGGAGGGGAACGTATTCCGCGACGGGACGAGGCCACATTCCCCTCTGCGGAGGGGTGGGCATTGTACTGGTGGGGGAAAATAAAAATCCCGCCATGTGGCGGGGAAAATTATTTTGCAGGCGCAATCACAATTGATTTTGTTCGTTCGTCTGGCTTGGACTTGGATTCCAACGTCCCGCGATCGCCTACAATTTCCATGATATGTGCGAATAATTCAGGAACTGCATCTTTACCCCGGGCCAAAACCTTTTTCGAACCACGGGTCATAACCGCAATTTTAACCTTGTTACCTTCGCCCAAGAATTCAAAAACCTTTTTCATTTTGATGTTTAGGTCGTTTTCTTCGATAAAAGGCTTCACCCAAACTTCTTTCATTTCGACAGTTTTTTGATTTTTTCGAGCCTCGGACGCACGTTTTTTCTGTTCGTATTTGTACTTGCCATAATCCATTATTTTTACAATCGGTGTTGCACCGTTGGAACTTATTTCCACCAAATCCAACCCAGCATCGTACGCCATCTGTAATGCAGCAGGCGTGCCCATAACGCCCATATTTTGGCCGTTTTCATTGATTACCTGAACCGATTTCGCAAAAATTCGATTGTTTATACGCGGGCCCGTATCCCGACGATTATCACGGTTAAAAGACGGTTTAATTGTATACTCCTTTTAATTTTTACAGTGTGATTATTATCTATTTATCCGCAGAATTCAACAAATTTTGCACTATTTGCAGCGCAGTCCATGCATCACGCTTTGCGGCTGGTTTTAACATCAAATAATTTGGGTGATAAATTGGCATTACTGTTATGCCATTGTCCAATGCAACCGTTATGCCATGTGCACGCGGTAATGTTACATTTGCTATGCGTGCGGCCGCCAATGTGCCCAGTGTCAAAATAAAGCGCGGTTTTATCATTTCAAATATTCTGTTAACAAATGGGCGCGCCAAATCCAGTTCGTTTTCCGTGGGTGTGCGACCGCCCGGCGTGCGCCAAAATACCAGCGGCACAACAGATACCATTTCACGCGACATGCCAATCGCCGCCAACATTTTATCCAGCAAATCGCCCGCAGCCCCCGACAATAAACGCCCAGACGCATCATCATCGCCCGATGGAATATCTGTAACAATTACCAGCCCATTTGGATGCGACGCCACATGCGGCAAAATAACATTCGTTACGCCCGCACGCAGCGGATGATTAAATTCTGCAATCATTCGACAAAGCGCATCCATATCCGCCGGCCGCGCCGCCATAGATTCCGCCGTTGCCACAGAAATTGTTTGCTGTGGCGCAATTGGCGGCACAACAGAAGTTTGGGTTCGCCCCGGCGCAACAGATGGGCTTTGTGTAACCGTGGCCGCACGCGTCGCAGCCGCCATCGCCATCGGTACATCCGTTATTTCCCATTGCACCCCAGCCAGCACTAAATCACGCAAATCACAATTATTCATAAAAGCCTTTTTCCTTGATTTTTCAAACCTTTTAATCTAAAATAGAACACGAGTAACAGAAACTCAAGGGAGTATTTTCATGAAAATAAAAAACTTTGCTATGTTGGCTGGTATTGGTGCATTGTTGGCCGCGTGTGGTGGTTCGACAATCGTTGAACCAGCTGATTTGAACGAACAACGCGTTTTCTTTGCGTTTAATTCATCTGAAATTTCTGATGAAGCACGTGACAACCTGTTGGGCCAGGCGTTGTATATGAAAAATCACGCTGATACAAAAATCCAAATCGCGGGTAACTGCGACGAACGTGGTTCCACAGAATACAACTTGGCACTGGGTGCACGTCGTGCCAACGCTGCCAAAGAAGTTTTGGTTAACGACGGTATCGATTCATCCCGTATTTCCACAATTTCATACGGTAAAGAACGTCCATTGGTTAAGGGCACCGGCGAAGAAGTTTGGAAATGGAATCGTAATGCCACAACAACAGTTAAATAATTGTTGTTCAAAACATGCAAAAAACACCGGCATTTGCCGGTGTTTTTATTGATATTTTACCCGCTTGCAGATAATACATTAAAAAGCCGGCATTTACCGGCCTTTTTTAATGTTTTTTACTTTGTTAATTTTTCAACAAGTTCTTGCATCTGGGTGCGGGTTGCGAATTCCAAAATAACCTGCCCCGCCCCGCCACGTTTTTCACGCAACTTGGCCTTTACACCCAACGCGCTGTGTAATTTTGATTCGATTTCCTGCACTGTGCGCGCATCAATTGTTTTTGGCACATATGCACGCCCCGTTGTTTTTCGCGCAGTATTACGAACCATTTTTTCTGTGTCTGCAACGGATAACTTATCATCGATAATTTTTTTTGCCAACGCAGTTGGGTTTTCCGCCACCGCAATTGTTCGCGCATGCGACGCAGATATATCGCCACGTTCAACCATTTCTTTTACATCAACCGGCAAAGTATCAAGCCGCATGATATTTCTTATATAACTTTCCGATTTGCCAATCAATCGCGCAACATCCGCCAATTCGTATCCGCATTTATCCATTATGTTTTTATATGCCGCAGATTCTTCGAT
Organism: Candidatus Enterousia excrementavium; assembly: GCA_017694175.1. Taxonomy (GTDB): domain Bacteria; phylum Pseudomonadota; class Alphaproteobacteria; order Rs-D84; family Rs-D84; genus Enterousia; species Enterousia excrementavium. The sequence goes on from JADINE010000002.1 coordinate 11,501, forward strand.
TGGATTTAAATTTTCACGCTGAACGTTTTCTATCAGCGCGATTTCCATCGCGTTTTCAGGTGTAATTTGTTTTATCAATGCGGGTATTTCCGATAATCCCGCCAATTTACTGGCGCGAAAACGACGTTCGCCGGCCACAATTTCATATAAATATGGACGCCCCGTTACCGAACGCAAAAGTATAGGCTGCAAAACCCCACGTTCTTTGATTGACGCCGCCAAATCCGCCAATTCTGATTCTGTAAACGTTTTGCGTGGCTGATCGGGGTTTGCACCGATTTGCGCCAATGGGATTTGTTTTACCACAACGCGCCCTGCCCCAGTTAAAACCGATATATCTGGAACATTGCCCATTTCATGCTGGATATCCGCCAATCCACGCCCCATTCCAAATTTTGACATATTTTATTCCCCTTTTTCCAAACGTTCGACTACCTCGGTCGCGACACGCAGATATGCCTGGGCGCCGGGCGACTTAAAATCATACAACAATGCCGGTATACCGTGGCTGGGCGCTTCGGATACACGAACATTGCGTGGGATAACCGTTTTAAAAACTGTATCCCCAAATGTTTCGCGAACATCTTTTTCCGCCTGAAATGTTTGTCCATATCGCTTGTCATACATAGTTAATAGAATCCCCAAAACTTCCAATTCTGGGTTCCATTTTTCACGAATGCTGCGAATATTTGTCAACAAATCAGAAATACCCTGCAAAGCAAAAAACTCGCACTGCAACGGGATTATAACATACGTTGCAGTTGTTAATGCATTCAGCGTTAACGCGCCCAACGCAGGCGGACAATCCAACAAAATATAATCGTAATGCTCGTACACAGGTTCCAACGCATTTCTTAATAAATACGCACCACCATCATTGTCCATCAAATAATTTTCTGCGCCGGCCAACATGGGCGACGAAGGCATCAAATGCAACCCCGTAACTTTGGTTGATAAAATATTATCAGTTGCCCGGGATTGACCGGTTAAAACGCCATAAATACTTTGCGGATGTGCCGCACGAACAAAACCCAATCCCGTACTTGCATTACACTGAGAGTCCAAATCAATTAATAAAACACGTTTTTTAATGGCCGCCAACGACGTTGCCAAATTTATCGCGGTTGTAGTTTTTCCAACACCGCCCTTTTGATTTGCAAATGCTATTACTTGAACCATATTGTTATTTTCCATTCCTTTTACAACATAATAAATAGAACAAATCGACCGATTCGGTCAAGATTTTTATATTACAAGATAAATTTTAAGTATTTTCAAAATATTATACCTTGTTTCACATGAAATAATTTTATACAAAAAAGCCGGAAGCAATTTGTTAATTACCGGCTTTTTCTTAAAAAATTGATTTTTAAGTATTTTCAAAAAGTTACACGTTATTTCATGTGAAATTACCGGCCTTTTTTGATGATTGTGATAAAACCATCGCCGGTTTTTGACGGTATTAATTCATATGTAAATTTATATTTGCGTTTTGCCGTGGAAATTTCTGCCGGTATTTCCCGGCCTTTTAATAAAAAAAGCCGGTAATTTGTTTTGCCAACATAATCCAAAATTTTAATCAATGGGGCAAATGCGCGTGCTGTAAAAATTGTTTCACGATCGCGGGGCAGGGTGGCAACATAATTTTCAACCCGCCCGTGATAAATCGTTAAATTATCCAACCCCAATTCTTGCTTAACTGCGGTCAAAAAAGAAACTTTTTTTCCAATCGACTCGATGCACGTCACACGCCACCCCAAAATCGCCAGTACAACGCCGGGGAAACCCGCCCCGCTGCCCAAATCAACAATTGGCACATCAGACGGTAAAACAGTCGCCAATTGCGCGCTGTCTGCGAAATGCCGCGTTTCTATGTTTGCCAATGTGCTGGGGGCGACAAGATTCATGCGCCCAGACCATTCGCGTAACATTTCGGCATATCTGACAAATTTTGCTTTATTATTCATAAAGTTTATTGTAGCATATTTTCACTATGAAAAAAGCACAAAGATTATTTATTGACATCGCATTGGTTGCCGTCATCGCCGTAATCGGGTGGGGCGTGTGGCAAAAATATCATACAGACAATGCGTTTGAGAATCATGAATATCCGACAACACAGTTCGGGGCCTTTTTGGCGGCACAACATGCGATTTATGTGAATGATTTTGATAACGCTGCCAAGTTTGCTGGACAATTGACCGACACAGATTACGCAACTGTGCAATCGACCAAGTTTTTATCGGATTTTTTAAGCGGGAAAATGCCAGATGGCGTGATTATACTAGAAGAAGAAAAAAACACCGCATCGCGCCTTATATACGATGCATATTTGGTACAGAATGATAATTGGAAAGAATTATATTCACGGCATAAAAAAGATGAATCTGCGCTGGCTGCACCGTTGCGGATTTGGGCGTCTGTTGCGACTGACAACACAAAATCTGCGCTTAAATTTATCAAAGATTTGCCAACAAATGAATCATGGAAAGATTTTATTTCTGGCCAAATTTATGCCGAACAGGGAAAAACAGATGATGCAGTCAAGGCGTTCGCCCGCGTAAGGGTTGATTTCCTGAACATAAGCGATTATCTGTATTTAATGTCGTTTTATAAACATAACGGACTGGAAGAAGAGGCACAATATCTGCACAACGAATTTACTGCTCGACCGGGCGGGATGTATATGTTGGATTATGATAATGTTCCTGATTGGTCTATGTTTTCAGGTTTGGCGAATCAGTTGGCGTTCAGTTTGGTGCAAACTGTGTCGCACACGCAGATTATGATGTATTCTGATTTGTCCATATTGTTGTTGCGCTTTGCACAAATTACAGGCCCAGATTTTGGCCAAACCAGTGACGCGGTAAATTATTACCTGGGGCAATTTTTCTTTAATAATGTCGGTGATTACGCAAAATATTTTGAAAAGATTTCCCACGACAGCCCATTTCATTTGTTTGCTGTGCTGCGCACGGCGGAAAAAAACAATGATATTGACGCATTACAAGATGTGTTTGAACAAAATCCTTTGTTCGTGCCGGCGGCAAGCAAACTTGTGGCATACAATGTGCAAAATGATAAAAAACGTGCCGCATTGCGAATTGTAAATACTGCGCTGGAAAACGAAAATCTCAACGAAATAGGGCGCGCATTCTTCATAAAAATGCGGGCAAATATACATTATATGTTTGGTGATATTGATGATGCACAATCTGATTTATATGACGCATCCGAGATTTTGCCACTGGATGGCGATATATTGGCTTTACAGGCTCGTATTTGGGTTGCCCAGGGCAAAAACATAGAAGATGCGTATGATTACGCTATGACGCTGGTGCGACAAAACCCAACCGATATTATCGCATGGGATACACTGGGGCGCGTGATTGCTGTGCGCGAAGGGGTTGAACCGGCGTTGGATCTTTTGGCACGTGTGGGCGAAGTTGCGTCTACGTGTTCATCGTTGTTTGAACAACTGGGGGATTTGTATGTCGCCGTTGATGATACTCGGGCGGCACAGGGCGCGTATGAACGGGCAATTGAATTGTCTGATGATGGATTGATTATTGTGCCCGATGTTCGTAAAAAATTAAGGAATTTGAAATGAAAGTTGCTGTAATTGGTGCAGGCGCGTGGGGAACCGCGCTGTCAATCGTCTCGGCGCGTGGTGGCGCGGATGTTATGTTATGGTCCTATGATGGCGAATATAAACATTTCGATAATGTTGAAATGCCGGAAAATATTCAAGTATCAACTGATTTGGAAGTTGTTGGCGATTGTGATACTTGGTTGATTGTAACGCCGGCTGCATTTTTCCGCGAAACCATGCGCAAAGCGTCCACGTTTTATAATAATCAACCCGTGATTGTTTGTACCAAAGGCGCAGAAAGCACAACCGGTAACTTTATGTCTGAAATCATTGCGGATGAATTGCCAAATATAAAAGATTTTGGCGTGTTGTCTGGCCCGCAATTTGCGGCCGAAGTTGCGGCTGGTGTGCCCACGGGTTCCACACTGGCCGGCACGCAGCGCGCAATTGACGCGGGCAGGGCGGTGCTTAATAAATTATACATTCACCCAAGTGATGACGTTATTGGCACGGAAATTTGTGGTGTTGGGAAAAACGCCGTGGCATTGATTTGCGGATACAATTCTGTTGCCGCGGCCGGCGAAAACGAACGTGCATTAATATTTACGCGTGCATGGAACGAAGTTATGGAAATCGGTCTGCGCAGCGGGGCAAAAATGCATTCGTTTTTGGATTTATGCGGAATAGGGGATTTGTTTTTATCTGCAACATCGGCAACAAGCCGCAATTTTGCAGGCGGAATGGCAATTGCAAATGGAATGCCGCCATCTGGTACAGTCGAAGGGATTTTTGCACTGGACGGATTGATTCGCAGGGCGGAAAATGTCGGTGTGGACGTGCCAACATTACGCGAAATGCAAATAAAATTGGGGTTAAAAAAATAGCAAAAAAGGCCGGTAAATGCCGGCCTTTTTTACATGCTTTTTATGAACCTTTTTCGATTTAATATGCGATAACGAATATCTTCGAATTGTGCACTGGCAACAAGGCTTTTTCTTATATCCGCCAACGGGCGGGGGCGCCCAGTGTTATCGCACCACTTTGTGTTGATTTTACGACCTGAATTTTCCCCCAGTGTTACACGACCAAACGAATCAAATGCCACTAGCACATTATAATCACGTGTCATAAATGAAAATTGTGGCGCAACTGTTGGCTCGGCATCAGGCAAATTTTTTGCGCGCCCACCGTCAAACAATGTGCCAGTGGACATATTTAATATTAAATTGCGCCCGGCAATAATTTTTTTATAAGCTTTGCCGTCTGATATTACAACCGCCCGGTCAACACGGGTGCCATTGCGTTTCAACGCACGCAACAAATCATCAAACATAGGCACATCTTGTTCAAACGAAGACAATTGGATAATTGCCTGGGTGCGTGGGCGTTTTGATAATTCGTGAATGAATTTAGCACAATTTTGAACGCTGCGCGAATGGTATCTGTCCAGCGACAGCGAGATTTGCAACTGATACGGATCGCCGCCACGAATTACATCTGTTAAATCATCGAATACACGTGGTGCAAACGAAGTATTTACCCAAGACGCATTTGTTTTTATATCTGTGCCAACATTGTGTTTCAAGCAAAATGTCAGCAAATCAGGCACATAGGACGTGTCACCAAAATGGTACGCCGACATTATTTCACCGCCCGTAAACACAACATTGTCGGAAAAACCTGTATCTGCCATTGCCTGGGCAATATAATTTTTTATTGTTTGTGCAGGCATCAGTTTTCTGGGTTGAAAAGTACCGGCATTTTCACAGCAATGCGCACAATTGTACATGCACCAATGAGTGGTTTTAAACACCAACGCATACGGTAAGTGGCGAACAATTCCGCCAACCGGCAGAATTTTGTCCATAAAATCACAATATATTTGTTCTAATTTCATACCAAAAACATACCACACAAATTATTTTTGTCAATATTTTTACATAAAAACAACGGGGCGGTGCCCGTTGTTAATAAATGCGAAATGCACAAACTTATTCCATAGGAATACCGTTTTCCAGTGCACACTGGAAATAAACAAGTGCATACCCAGTAACAGCAGTTGTCAAATCTTCACCATATTTTGACATCAATGCTATCATAGCGGCTTCGTCATCAGCCATACTTTCATCAAATTCATTAATGAAAGCCGCCAATGTATTAACCTGGTCAGAGGTAAATTCTGTCATCATCTGGTCTGTAACACAATCGCATTGCGCAATAATGTTATCAGCGGATGTATCCATGCCGGCCTCGGCCGCGCTTTGCATACAATATGCATGAATAGTATCGGCAGAATCCTGATTGCCGCACGCAACCAAAGTAAATGCACACAGACCAGCAAGTAATAATTTTTTCATGTTAATTCCCTTTTGTTATTTATTCCGCCAAATCTTCTTCGCTTATCAAACCAGATTCCAGCGCACACATAATGGATACTTCCAAGAACGAATCATATACCGGCGATAATGAAAAATCATATTCTGCTGTAACTTTTTCTGCGGCAGCTTGGCCCTGGGTTTCATATGCATGCATAAACTTTGCAAATGCCGCTGTTTTTTCCGCACCGAAACTTTCAATCAATTGTTCATTAACACACTTGCAATGAGCACGCGTTTCTTCTGTTATTTCCATGCCGCTGTTTTCCGCGCTTTGCAGACAATATTTTTCCATCTCTACATTAGCAGAATCACAAGCCGCCAACATGGCACCACACATCCCAACCAGCAAAAATTTTTTCATTGTTTAGACCTTTTATTGATTGTTTTCAAATTACCTGATTGAATTATAAAGAAATTACAATTCCATGCAAGCCAAAAAACTATTCATATCTAAGGCTGTCAATCGGGTTCAATTTGGCCGCTTTCATCGCAGGCATAACGCCCGACGCCAACCCAACCACAATCGCAACGGTTACAGATACTACAACCGGCCATATGCTGAATGGCACATCATAGCCCATAACGAAACGCCCAATTCCCTGGGACAGGCCAACACCAAACACCAATCCAATCATTGATCCCATGAACGATATTAAAATGGCTTCGGACAGGAATTGAATGATAATATGGCGTTCGCGGGCACCAATGGCTTTGCGTATGCCAATTTCACGTGTGCGTTCGGCCACAGACACCAACATCATATTCATAATACCAATTGATCCCACAAGCAACGATACCGCAGCAATAGCCACCAATAACATTGTCATATATCCTGTGACTGTGTCCATGGCTTCCATAACTTGTTTCATATCCATAATTTGGAAATCGTCGGCTTCGTCGTCGGCCAGTTTATGGCGGTCACGCAGCAGGGCGGTTATTTGCTCGATAACCAGCGCATTATCAGCACCATCTTTTAATTTTATTGAAAACATGCTGACCGAATTTGGAAAACGGCTGCCTTGTAAACGTTTTTTCAATGTAGTGATTGGAATTATTACCATGTCGTCCTGGCTCATCATGCCGGAATCACCACGTTCCTTGGTTACCCCAATGATTGTAAATGGCATATTTTGAACACGGATTATTTCACCAACTGGATTTTCAGGCATATTCAATTCTTCGGCCGTTTGTGGGCCAATTATAGCATAAGTCGATGCATTCCGCACGGCAGATTGATTGAAAAATGTGCCATATTTCATTTCCAAATTTTGAACCTGTTCGTATCCTGGATACACACCAACCATTGATGTTGCCCAGTTTTGATTACCATAAATCACCTGGGCCGATGCGTTTTGCACAGGACTGAATGCCGCAACATCAGGCAATTGCCCGATAAATTCTGCATCATCCATTGTTAACGTTTGTCTGTTACCAGTGCGCACCCCGGCACTTTGCGCGGCACCAGCACGAATTGTGATTGTTCCCGTGCCCAGGGACGAAAATTGATCACTTATTTGTTTGGATACTGTTTGGCCAACAGCCACCATTATCACAACCGCCATCACACCGATAATAATCCCCAGCACAGTCAAAAATGACCGAACTTTATTACCACTTATTGACAACCATGATTCTTTGAAAATATCATTAAAAGTCATTTTTTATTCCCATTTTTACTTTTGCAACACGCGTTCATCACGGGGCACCCGCCCATCATATGTTATACGTCCATCATAAATGTGAATTAATCTGTCTGAATACTGGGCTATTTCAAATTCATGTGTAATCATTACGATTGTAATACCCATTTCACGATTTAATTTTTTAAAAAATGTCAAAATTTCATTACCCATTTTACTGTCCAAAGCACCTGTTGGCTCGTCCGCAAGAATTAATTTAGGATTTCCCGCCAATGCACGTGCAATTGCCACACGCTGTTTCATGCCGCCTGATAATTGTGTTGGCAGATAAGATTCGAAATTTTCCAATCCGACGCGTTTTAACATCTCGCGCGCACGCTGGATTCGTTCGTCCATAGGCAAACCACGATACATCAACGGCAACATTACATTGTCCAGAACGCTGCGCTTGGCAAGTAAATTAAATTGCTGAAACACAAAGCCTATGTATTCATTACGCACAACAGCCAATTCATCAGATGTTAAATGCGTTACATCGCGACCGTATAATTCATATGTGCCGCTGGTTGGTGTATCCAGCGCACCAATTATATTCATGCATGTGGATTTACCGCTGCCCGATGGGCCCATTATGGATACAAATTCGCCCTGATGTACATCAAATGTGATATCAAATAAAACCTGTTGTTCGCCGCCCATTTCAACGGGGAAACTTTTACAGATTTTTTTCATAGATATTATTTTTACATCACCGGATTTATCGGTTTTTTTCTTCATGTTACATTCTCTTGCTATATCTGGCGAATTGTAACATTTTTTTGAAACAAATTCATTAAAAAAGGGGGCTGGCGCCCCACTTTTTAATACATAGTTTGTAATATATGTTTACTTTTATCCAAACTGGAAAGCATCTTGCCAGATCCGCACGCAACACACGCCAGGGGATTATCCACCAAAAATGCAGGAAGCCCCGTTGCCGCACGTATTGCCGCATCCAACCCGCGCAATAACGAACCACCACCAGTCATCGCTATGCCCAAATCCGCAATATCCGCAGATAATTCAGGTGGCGTTGATGCCAATGCAACACTTACCGTGTTAATAATTTTAGACACCGTTTGTGCCAAGGCCGATGCCACCTGGGATTCTGTGATAACTGTTTCACGCGGTGTACCAGACAGCAAATCACGCCCCTTGATTTTCATTGTCAATTCGTTCGCCTTGTCTTTTGGTGAAATAGCATTACCAATACGCTTTTTAATATCTTCGGCCATGTTTTCACCAATCAACAGATTTTTGTTCTTGCGAACATATTCGATAATATCCAAATCCATTTGATCGCCGGCTGTACGCACCGCATTGGAATACACTATGCCGCCCAGGGATAAAACCGCAACCTCGGTCGTGCCACCACCAATATCCAAAACCATTGATCCAACAGGCTTGTCAACAGGCAGCCCGGCGCCAATCGCAGCGGCCGTTGATTCTTCGACAATATATACTTTGCGCGCACCGGCGGCATCGGCTGCCTCTTGTATAGCGCGGCGTTCCACCTGGGTCGCACAGGACGGCACGCAAATAATAATTAACGGGGCCGCCAACGGATTTTTACGGTGCACTTTGCGAATAAAGTATTTTATCATTTCTTCGGCCACTTCGAAATCGGCAATAACGCCGTCACGCAATGGACGCACCGCGGTTATAGTGCCTGGTGTACGGCCAAACATTTGCTTTGCTTCGGTTCCAACAGCCAAAATTTCTTTGCGGCCCAACAGGCGGTTTTCTGAAACAGAAACCACAGACGGTTCATTCAAAACAATCCCGCGCCCCTTTACATAAATCAACGTATTCGCCGTTCCCAAATCAATGGCCATATCGGCAGAAAAAAACTTCATCAGCCAGTTATACATATTTTCCCCCAGATGTAGTGATTTTTTTGCACTATAAAACGTGATAAGCAAAAAATCAAGCCGCTGTAAATGAAATTTATGCTTTTTTATTTGCTTATTTTAATATTGTGCTATTATATGCCGCGTTATGCGAGATACCATAAAAAAACATGATGATTTTTTGCCGACCGAGATGGATATAGACGCACGCAGCGCGCTGTTTTTTGTGCGTGCGCGCCCAACTAAATTCCAAAACGGCGGACGTTACGGCATTACTGCATCAAAGCGAACATTTAAATTCGCTGTTCATCGTAACCGCGCAAAACGCTTGCTGCGCGATTGGATTGTATATAATGAAAAGCATATGCGCAATGATATGGATTATATATTTATTGCACGATATCCTATTTTGGACGCATCGCGCAATGACGGGCGCAAGGCTATGCATAAAGCGTTACTGTACATAAAAAGAGTCCATGCAAAACAAACCAAGCAATAATATTTTTAAACGCGCCGCAATCGGCATGGTGCGAATGTACCAGGCATGTATTTCACCTTTTATCGGCGGACGCGCCGCATGCCGCTTTGTTCCAACGTGCAGCGAATACACTGCCCAAGCCATCGAAAAATACGGCATAATCCGCGGAACGTTAATGGGACTGCGGCGTATAATGCGCTGTCGGCCGGGCGGTGGGTTCGGTTATGACCCTGTCCCTTGACATCGGGCGTGATTGTGGTAAAATTCCAGGCACATTGGGTAAAATACGATACCAATACAAAGTTTTATATATAAAAGGATAAAAAATGTCATTTCGTGCAACCGTTGAATCTATGTCTAAAATCATGGACGAGATGGGAATTACAGAATTGGATTTAGAACGTCAGTTTTTGTTTGGCGTATATCGTAAACATATTCATTTGTCTAAACAACAGGCTGCTGTGGCGGCTATGCCGAATTTCCCAGTGGCAACGGAATCTAAAAACACAAACAGCGAACCCGCTGATGGTGAAGGCGCCGTGAATGGCTATGCTTTGAAATCACCTATGGTTGGTGTTGCATATCTGGCACCAGAGCCGGGCGCAAAACCATTTACATCCGTTGGCGCACAGATAAAGGCTGGGGATACGGTTGCCTTAATAGAAGCCATGAAAACTTTCAACCCAATTAAATCTGATAAAGATGGTGTTGTGAAAGAAATTTTGGTGTCTGACGGCCAAGCCGTTGAATTCGATCAACCTATTATTGTTATTGAATAAAAATGTCACAAATTAAAAAGGTTTTAATTGCCAATCGTGGCGAAATTGCGTTGCGAATTATTCGTGCGTGTCGCGATATGGGTATTCGTACTGTTGCTGTGTATTCAACCGTTGATAAAAATGCAATGCATGTGCAATTGGCGGATGAATCTGTGTGCATAGGGCCGGGGCCATCAAAAGATTCTTACTTGAATGAATCTGCAATTTTAACAGCGGCATTACTTACCAATTCAGATGCGATTCATCCTGGATATGGTTTTTTATCAGAACGTGCCGATTTTGCACAAAAAGTTGAACAACACGGGCTTATATGGATTGGGCCGTCTGCTGCTATGATTGAAAAAATGGGCGACAAAGTTAATGCCAAACAAACTGCAATCAAATGCGGGTTGCCGGTTGTGCCGGGTTCTGATGGCGCAGTTGACACGTTGGAAGATGCATATGCGTGGGCCGAAAAAATTGGTTACCCCGTTATGTTAAAGGCTGCGGCCGGTGGCGGCGGGCGTGGTATTCGCCCTGTTATGAACGCGGACCAAATGGCCGAAGCATTCCAAATGACCAAGAACGAGGCTAAATCCGGTTTTGGTGATGATACGCTGTACATAGAAAAATTGCTTATGCATCCACGCCATATAGAATTCCAGGTTTTGGGCGACAAGCATGGCAATGTTGTGATTTTTGGTGAACGTGATTGCTCGCTGCAACGCAAAAATCAAAAAGTTATGGAAGAATGCCCGGCTGCAATTTTGACCCAAAAACAACGCGACGATATGATTGAAATATGCAAAACCGCCGCAAAAAAAATGGGGTATGTTAACGCCGGCACGTTCGAGTTTATGTTCGAAGATGGAAAATTTTATTTCCTGGAAATGAACACACGTCTGCAAGTGGAACACCCGGTTACAGAAATGGTTTACGGCGTTGATTTAGTGCGTGAACAAATTCGTGTGGCGGCCGGTGAAAAATTGGGATATACACAATCAAATGTTGTCCCGCATGGGCACGCGATTGAATTCCGTATTAATGCCGAAGATCCAGAAACATTTATTCCAAATCCAGGCAAAATAACTTTGTATGCACCATCGGGCGGTTTGGGGGTACGTGTGGACAGCGCTGTTTATACAGGGTACACAATTCCACCAACATACGATTCAATGATTGCAAAGTTAATTGTTCATGCACAATCACGCCCTGCGTGCATAATGCGTGCATCACGTGCGTTGGATGAATTTGTTATCGAAGGTGTTAAAACAACGGTTCCACTGCAACAAAAATTGTTAAAGAATCGCGATGTGAAAACATTGAATTTCGATAACCATTGGTTGGAATCATATTTAAAATCTGAAAGTGAAAAGGCGGCTGAAAAGGCAAAAAAAGACGCTGAAAAAACAGATGAAAAATAATACAAAAACACCGGCAAATACCGGTGTTTTTTATTGCTTTCTGTGTTTTCTGAATTCGTCCAATGAAACCACACGTCCTTTGTCTGGGACTGTGCCGGCTTTTTCATCCAACGGCAATTCCATATCGTTGTCGGCTGCGGCTGTGTTCGCGCTTTTTGGATGAAAAGACAACATAAAATCAACCGACGGATCTTTGAATTCAACCAATGCAGAAAATGGCACACGGATAAAAAATGGCCGTCCATCAAATGTTAACTGCACCCCGAATTCTTTGTCTGATACGTGCAAATTATTATATGAATATTGTAACACTATGGTCATAATATCTGGGTAACGTATACGCAAGAAATCCGGCAATACAACCCCAGGCGCGCGCGTTTTAAATGTTATATAAAAATGCGCGCCATCCCCCAGACCATTAAATTGTGCGTGTATCAATGCATCTTTCACAACGGATTTTAATGCATTATCCAATAATGTTTGATAATCAATTTTGCTCATCTGTATTCCCCGGCACAAGTATATTATTTATTTCACCATCCTTGCAAGTAACAAATACTGCATTTGGCACATCTGCAAAAACATTCGCATCCAGTCCCGTTGCCCAAACCTGGGCATCGGCCGCGGCTAATTCACGAAACAGGCCAGCGCGCGCGTCAGCATCCAAATGTGCGGCAGCTTCGTCCAATAAAATCAAAGGTTGACGATGCGTTTTGGTATGTAAAAGCGTCGCATGCGCCAAAATTAACGCCAGTAACGCCATTTTTTGTTGACCTGTACTTGTTAAGGCCGCCGGCAAATTTAATTTTTTATTAAGCACACCGAAATCAGATTTATGGGGGCCGTCAACCACCATTTTATCGCCAATTAATTCACGCGCACCATGCAGATAATTCAAATATTCGCGTTCTGCAACAGATGCAGGCTTGGAATCTATTAACATTTGTTCGACCATGCCCGTGACTGTTACGGCATAATCTGTTAAAAAATAATTCAATTCCCCAGCATAACGAATGCGCGCATCGGCCACGGACACCGCAACCCCTGCAATCTGTGCATCCAGCGCATCCAGCCACCGTACGTCATTGCCATTTTTTAATGCAAACGCACGTTCAGACATTAATTTTGCAAACCGCGCAACACGACCAGAATGCGTGGCATCAAAACTGCCCGCCAATCTGTCGAAAAAGCTGCGCCGTTCAGAGGCAGCGTCAACAAACAATCTGTCTTCGCGTGGGGTTAACCAAACAGTGCGCAATTGCGATTGCAACGCAGACAACGTGGCATTATCACCATCCAAACGGGCGCGTCTGTTTGTGTCGCCGGCCGAAAAATATACCGATATTTCTGTGTCATCATTTAACACAGCATGCACAGAAAATCCACCATCGCCACCGAATCTGGCAATATCTGTCATGGGTGCGCCACGCAAACCACGGTCCCCAGACAGCATTGATATTGCTTCCAATACAGCTGTTTTGCCCGCACCATTTGGGCCTGTAATTATAACATTGTGCCGACCATGTGTTTGAATGCGGCACGATTTATGATTACGAAAATCAGTTAAAGTAATCGTTTCAATCATAGCCCGATAATACACCGGGCACAGAAAAAAAACAACTGCTTACTAAATGCCGGTTCGATGGCGTACACATATTTCCAAAAAACAAAACGCCACAAGGGCGTTTTATTTTTTGGAGGCCTGGGTCGGAAAGTTCGCATTTTTGCCGCATAGGTCGGCAAAAACCGTTGCTGACGCAACTTGACTCACCATTCGTATGGCTTTTTCGGCGCGCAAAGCGCTTGAAAAATCTGACTCATATGCGAACCGGGCCGGTTCGATGACATCCCATATTTCCAAAAAACAAAACGCCACAAGGGCGTTTTATTTTTTGGAGGCCTGGGTCGGAATCGAACCGG
>JADINE010000001.1 GCA_017694175.1 Candidatus Enterousia excrementavium
GATTGTTTGATATACGCACGCACCGCGTCCGCGTTTTTAATACGCCCGTCCACCAACCATTTGGCAACCAATTTATGTTCAGGCGCAATCGCACAGAATGTCGCACCAAATATAGTATCAACACGTGTGGTATAAACGGTCATTACATCGTCACCGACCATAAAATCAACATCCGCACCGGTGGATTTACCAATCCAGTTTATCTGGTCACGCTTTACACGTTCCGGATAATCAACCAATTTCAAATCATCCAACAAACGTTCGGCATATTTAGTAATCGCCAGATTCCACTGCATTTTTTCACGAATTTCAACCGGCCCATGACAACGATTGCATTTGCCATCTTCCAATTCTTCGTTGGTCAACGTGGTGCGGCAATTCGGACACCAGTTCATCGGCAACATAGATTTATACGCCAACCCCGCATTGAAAAACTGAATAAACATCCACTGGGTCCATTTAATGTATTCAGGATCCGACGTCGCAATTTGCGATTTCAAATCAATCGACCAACCCATTTCCACCATATTGGCAGTAAACTTTTGCACCAGGTCACGAACAACCTCGGACGGGTGTTTGCCAATTTTCGTGGCATAGTTTTCCGCCGAAATCCCCAATGAATCAAAGCCCAACGGATATAAAACATCATAACCCTGCATACGACGAAAACGCGCCATAACGTCCGAACCGGAATAAATCAACATATGTCCACCGGTCAGTCCGTTGCCCGATGGAAACGGAAATTCCGCCAACATATAAAACGGCGTCTTGCTGCCATCATTTTTAGGGGTAAAAACACCGGCGTCCGCCCAACGGCGTTGCCATTTTTCTTCGCGTTCATGAATTTTTTTAATATCGTCTGCCATTTTTATAACCTGTTGTTAAATTCTGGAAAAATTTTATACATAAAATATGCTGGATTCAAGGAGTTTTATTGCGCCACCCGGCGCAAAAGTGCCAAATATTCCACATTGCCGCTGCCGCCGCGAATGGGTGATTCAATAATACCAGATTGTTTATAGCCGTTTTTTTCAAAGTTTTGCACAACGTTTTGAATGGCCTCGGCACGTTCAGATTCACTTTTAATCACACCATGCGCACGCGCGGCAACGTTGCGGGAAACCTCGAACTGGGGCTTAATCAGAGCGATAATTTGCGGCGCATTCCATGCGACCAGCGCATCGCTGATATTGGTTAATGAAATAAACGACACATCAACCACAATCAAATCAACCGACCGTATGGGGGACAACGACCGAATATCCGTCTGTTCCAGCACGGTCACACGCGCATCATTTTTTAACGAATCCACCAATTGATTTGTTCCGACATCAACCGCAATCACATGCGCCACCCCACGCGACAACAGTGTTTCTGTAAAACCACCAGTACTGGCACCAACATCCAAACAAACATACCCTGCGGGATTTATCCCAAACGCATCCAACGCGGCCCCCAATTTCAAACTGCCGCGCCCAGCGGAATAGGGCAACGCCCCGCCAACAATCACATCTGTATCGGCAACGTCCATACTCGGCTTTTGTGCACGCGCCCCATTCACAGTCACCAGCCCCGATTTAATTGCCGCCACCGCGCGCGCCCGCGTGGAATACAGATTTCGTGAAACCAGTGCGATATCTAATCTCATACCGAAAATTGTACCGCAGCATTCACGCAAAATCAAATAAGTTCTTGCACCACCCGCGCCGTGTCGCGCTGGGTATTAAGTTATACTACATATACATCTGCTGGCATTTGCGCCCACGATTGCGCGCATAATTGCGCAGGATATATAGCATACGAATCATCCGTACGATCGGCATTGCTGTCTTACTATTCATCCGCCGGCACAGCCACCAGTTGTATCGCATCCAACCCCGGCGGTTCGTGCATAATGTACGCCCCAGCGGGGGTATCGTATACAGATTCCGACGGTACATACGAATATACATCAGCCTGCGCCATGGAATAAAATACCAGCCATCGCCCCAAAATGCCCACCGCCCCATGTGATATGTCGCATCGGGGCAGTGGTACGAATGGTAAAATATCAGAATGCCCACCGCCTTTGGCGGGGGGTGGCGGTCGTCAGACCGTCGGGGGGTGGGGCAACAATGGTTAGAGATTACAAGAAGCCGCCCTTACTCCCATTGTCATCGCGAGCGAAGCGTGGCGATCCAGTAAATAAAAAAAGCACTGCGGGCATTCCGCCCGCAGACATATTGCCCTGGATTGCCACAGTCGTACGACAACGTTTTCAACGTTGATCGTACTCCTTCGCAATGACAGGGGCAGAGTGTACCCGAATAGTGTGTTGCACCCGAATGCCCACCGCACCATTTTGGCATATTTTTATTCAAAAATTACTTTAATTCATACATATATCTATATATTTTTAGTAAATTTTTCTTTTTTATCAAATTACACACTGCTTTAACACCAAAAACACACCAAAAATCGCCGCAAAACCGCAGAAATCCGCCGTTTTTTGCATTTTCACGGCCAGAATAGGGCACAAAACCCGATTTTTATACCCCAAACAACCACAAAAACGACCGCAAAAACCCGCCAAAAACCCAAAATCACATAAAACAAATTATAAAGGCTAAATACAAAGAACTATTGTAAATTTATAACAAATATTTTCAATAAAATCAGCCAACAAATGCACCAAAAAAACACCTAGATAAAAAACACAAAACGCGCCGAACAAAATCGTATCGCACAACACAATAAAAAACAAACAATCACCAGTCAAAAACCAAATCAAAAATTCATCGTGCTGTGACGCAGATGATTTTTATTTAACGTATATTTATATGTTCATCTGCGTCACAGCGAACAAAAAAAATACCGACGACAGCGACAACACACATCACAGCAAATTTTATCGTCGCCACGACGACCACGCCACCATCAGACAAACAATTAACAAAAACAAGCCAGAACCAAAAATTTTCATCGCGCAGCTTCTCACAAATTATAATATTTGACACGTCCGACACACAAAACCACAAAACAAATCTGCTTGTATTCATGAGCGCACCAGCACATCATATTCCCGTTATATTACGTATAGTTTTATGAGCCCCAGCGACCACGTAATCTTCATATATCATATATAGTTTTGGG
>JADINE010000007.1 GCA_017694175.1 Candidatus Enterousia excrementavium
TGGTAAAAAAGTTGCTGAAATGGGCATGAAAACAGTTGATGTTTTAATGCGTGGTATTGGTCAGGGTCGTGAATCTGCTGTCCGCGGGTTGGCTAATGCCGGGCTGATTGTTCAGTCCATTACTGACACGACGCGTATTCCGCATAATGGGTGTCGTCCAAAGAAAGTGCGCCGCGTCTAAAATTAAATATAATGGCACATATATCCGCAAACAGGATTGCTCATGTACGTTTTGTACACTACGCAATCCCGTTTACGTATCTCTGCACCATTCTATTTAATTTTTTATCGGACATATATCCACAAATGGGATTGCTCATGTACGTTTTGTACATTACGCAATCCCGTTTGCGTATCTCTGCACCATTCTATTTAATTTTTTATCGGACATATATCCACAAATGGGGTTGCTCGTGTATGTCCTAATACATTTCGCAACCCCCACTGCGCGTATCTATATCATTCTATTTAATTTTCAAATCGGTAATAATTTTGATGTTAAAATAAAAAATCCGCAAACGCGGATTTTTTTATTTTATCGTGCGCAGGTGCCGCAGTGTGGATTGGGCGCCTGGATATAACGGCGGGTTGTGTATTCGCCGGCCGGTTTATATGTCACAACCGGTTCATAAATCTGATAATGATCTATGACTTCGGTATATGTTTTTACGCGAACTGGTTGTAAGTGTGCTGATTTCGCGCAACCGCAATGTTTACGGCATGTTTTTGCAACGTCCAGTGATGATGCTGCGCGGCATGGTGTTGGTTTCGCAACACGAACTGTGGCCGGGGCAATATAGTTGCCGTCGATGTATTTTACTGTGTCGATTGTAATCTTTTCATAGGTGTTTGTGGTTTCGGTTTCAACGTAACCGTCTGCATATGCGTTCGCGCATACACCAATAACGCCAGCAAACATCCCAAATAAAAATGTTTTTTTCATATACACATCCTTTGTTCTTTTACTAAAACATTAGTACAACATTTATTTGTTGTCAACTTTTAAGGCTAAATAATTTTTGTTGTTATAAAGTTTTATAAAAATCCAATAATTGTTTGACTTTTGCGGATTTGTGTTATAAAATTCGCGGGCGCGTTGGGGATTCCATGCGCAGCCGCATTGGCGAAAATGATAAACTAAGCCTATGGAGGAATTATATGATTGAAAAAAACTGGGTTACGTTGATTAAGCCCAAAAAATTGAACATCAAGGTTGATGAACACAACCCTAATCAAGCAACTTTAATTGCAGAACCTTTGGAAAAGGGTTTTGGTTTGACATTGGGGACTGCTTTGCGTCGTGTATTGCTGTCTTCGTTGCAGGGGTGTGCGCCGATTTATATCAAGATTGATGGTGTACAGCACGAGTTTTCCAGCATTTCTGGGGTTCGTGAAGATGTGACTGATATCGTGTTGAATTTAAAGGGTGTATATTTTAAGGCATTAACCGAAGGACAGCACAAAGCCACATTAAAAGTCAAAGGTCCGGCCGTTGTTACCGCTGGGATGATTGAAACAACCGGTGGTGTCGAGGTTATGAACAAAGATGCTGAAATTTGCACTTTGGATGATGGCGCAAATTTGGATATGGAAATTACGTTGTCAACAGGGCGCGGTTATGTTCCAGCGTCTGCACATGCTGATGGTTTGCCGTTGGGCGTGATTCCGGTTGATTCAATCTTTTCACCGATTTTGAATGTTGCAACAGAAGTTTCGGAAACTCGTGTTGGTCAAAGTACTGATTACGACAAATTGGAAATGACTGTTAAAACCAATGGTTCTGTGTCGCCCGAAGATGCGATTGCTTTGGCTGCGCGTATTTTGACAGATCAATTGGTTGTCTTTATTAATTTCGAAGATCCGGCACAAATCAATGCACCGGCCGAAGAAGAAAAGGCCAAAGATGCGTTGCCGTTCGATCCGAAATTGTTGAAACACGTTGATGAATTGGAATTGTCTGTTCGTGCAAACAATTGTTTAAAGAACGACAAAATCAATTGGTTGGGTGAATTGGTACAAAAAACCGAAGCTGACATGTTAAAAACACCAAACTTTGGCCGCAAATCTTTGAACGAAATCAAAGTTCAATTGGAAGCAATGGGTTTAAGTTTGGGTATGGAAGTTCCGGGTTGGCCACCAGAAAATATTGCAGAGTTGGCCAAAAAATACGAGGACCCATACAAATAAAATTATTATAGCGTGTCATCTGGCGCGTTTCCCGATTGCTCATGTAGGATAACTACACTACGCAATCGGGAAACATCGCCATCTGGCGCACTCTAATAATTTTACAATTAAACTTTATGGATGCTTGTCGCGATTGTCGGTTCTTATGTAGGTCGACTACACTGCGAACCGCCAATCGCTTCCAATCATCTCGTAAATTTTAATTTCTTGCACAATAGGGTGCAAAAAACAGAAAAAATTCCACGTTACTGAAAAAGATTTTTTTAGGGCGTGGCGTCTTAACAATCCCGGGTAACCGGGCAGAAACAATAAAAGGAGTAGTCGATGAGACATATGAAAGCACATCGCACATTTAACCGCGATACAAATGCACGCAAAGCCTTGTTCATCGGGCTGGCAAAAAACTTGATTGAAAAAGAACAAATTAAAACTACTTTACCAAAAGCCAAAGATTTGCGCGGGGTGGTTGAAAAATTAATTACTCGGGCCAAAGTTGATACAGTTGCGAATCGTCGTTTGGTTGCATCGCAATTGGGAAATAATTCATCGGCTGCGGTGAAAAAATTGTTTACTGTTTTGGGGCCGCGTTATGCTAAACGCCCGGGCGGTTATACCCGTGTGTTAAAGGCTGGGTTCCGTTATGGTGACGCTGCGCCAATGGCAATCATTGAACTGGTTGATCGCGATGAAAATGCAAAAAAGGTTGTGAAACCGGCTGCAACAGCAGAAGAAAAAGCAACTGACAAAGTTGCTGATAAGGCAGAAAAGAAAGAAAAATCAGCCAAAGCCCCAGCGGCCAAGGTTGAAAAAGAAGCGCCGGCCGCCAAAAAGGCAACAGGTGCAAAAAAAGCCGTTGCTGTGAAACGTCGCGCAACTGGTAAATAATAAAAACGGGGCATTTGCCCCGTTTTTTATATGATAGCTTTTTGTTTTATCTTATTTTAGCGTGTTGTTTAAGAAAATTGATTTTTTTGCAAATCGATTCGTAATTCCAATCGCTGAAAGATATTTTGCCTGATATAAAACTTAGCGCCAAGCCAATTTGTTTGCTGTTGTAATTATTCAATACGTATCCTAAATCATTCCATGAATGATACAATACTGTGCGGATGATTTTTGATACAAATCTGGGTTGATGCCAGGCGGGATGATTTATATGCAGGGCACCCATGTCTATGATTGTGTGGCCGCGGAAGTTTTCAGAATTTCTGTCGGTTAATGAATATTTTTCCACGCATTCAAATGGTTTATAAATTCGGCGCATGGAAATGTCTGCGTCTGTGTATGGATAAAGCAGGTATATTTCACCGCGTTGGTTGCTTATGCCGGCGGTTGAAATTTGTCTGAATTTTGTTTTTCCATAGTGTCGGCGCCCACCCATTAAAAATGAATTTTGTAATTCTGTGTTATGTTGATATTTACTTAATAATGTGCGGGTTCTGTCGCAATGGTATATTTTCCATACGTATTTTTTATCGCCTGGGATTTGCAATGTGTATGTTTTGGCAAAATCACCGGCCCCCAGATATTTTGCTTGGATTGGTTGGTGTATGATTTGCGAGATATTGTGTGCCAGTTTTTTTAATTCGGCTGGGGTGGCGGATACGTCCGACGGGCTGTACAGTTTTACAGCCATTTTACGCAGTGTATTGTGCAATTGTTCGGTGGCTGCGGCGCGCGCTGATGGCTCGATCCGGCGCAGCCATGATGCCGGGAATGCGCCTGGATTTTTATATCCAGCCATAACAATTGCGTGCATTTCATTTGGGGTTACGGGATGCCGTGTAAGCCACCGGGTGCAAGATTTGTTAACTGGTGTTGGGGAGGCGGTTGGCGCAATCAGTTTTTCTAATTCCGGCATTGATAATGATTCAAGTTCGTAAAATTTATTGCATGTCTTTGTGTACTTGGCCGATATGGCGCACAGTGCGTGGGCGTATGTGTTAATATTGTTCGTCCAATTGCGCATGGCGCGGCGCACCGGTACGGTTAGGTCGAATGTTTGATCCAGTGTGCGCATAATTGCGTGACGTAAAATATTTTCCCAATCAAATTCAGTGTTTGCCATTTCTGGGGTTTCTATTTTGTATTTCCAAATCGCATATTCGAATTTTTGCATCATGATAAATTTACGCCAGTCGCGTATTGCGCCGGATGCGCTTTGTTGAACAAATGCGCGTTTACCCAGACTGATGCCAATGTGTGGCTTGTCGTTGATTATGTTTGTGGCGAAATCTGATAAATTGATTTTATGCAGTTTTTTTACTGTGAATTTGCCGATTTTACGTGACTGCGATTCATGATATAAAACACCAAAATAAGCGTGTACTGGGTACGTTTTTGTTTCGTTATTTTGGAATGCGACGGTGATGGTTGTTAATTGTTTTGCAATTATGCTTAGCCATGCGGCAATGGCGCGTGCTCGTATAGGCATGGTTATATGTGTTATTTTCGGACAATCGGTAAAAGATGCCGAGTTTAATTTTTGAACGTTTTTGCCGAAATGAATCGCAGCCAGGTTGGGGGCGTTTGAAAATATGGGTTCAGTGATATCAATCAGGCTGTCTGGTAAATACAGTGTTTGTAAGTTATCCAGATTGTTGCCAACGTCTTTGGCAACAGATGTAACGCCGTTAGGAATATGCAAAACCCCATTCGCGTCGATGTCGCGCGAATCCGCATGTGTTAAAATCCCGTCTGTAATAATCATGTATTATATTTTATACAAAAATATAAATTTGTCAATGTATTATAGTTTTAGTTTTTGGGTTATTTTTATCTTTTCACAAGTGTATTTTTGTGTTAAAATTAACCGCAAGAGAGAATATGAAGCGTATATCCGGATTTTTATTAATCGCATTGGCGTTGTGTGGTGCGGGTGCGGCGCGTGCTGCAACGCCTGTGCCGTCCACAGTTGGAAGTAATTTAACCGCGTACAGTGGGAATTCTGGGGCGGTGAATAATGCTATGTGGAATACGTATATGAATCCGCGTGCAAATAATGCTGTGTCTGCGCCGACGGCTGATTTTGGTAATTGTAATGCGTTGATTTTGCGCTGTGCCCAGCCAAAATGTGCAAAGGGCGGGTGTTCAACAATGGATATTGCGCGCCCAATTGTATCGGGTTGTGTTAAATCTAATCCGTCGTGCGAGCAGTACGGGGAAGAGTTAATCGAATTTATATCTGCACAGTTGGTGTCGGATGCGAATGCGGCGGCACAAAGCGCAGCGGCAGATGCTCAAATTGCTGCGGCCCAGGCGGCGGCTCAGCAAACTAATCAACAGATGGCTGCTATGCAGCAACAGATGGTGGCAATGCAGCAGCAAATGCAACAGCAAAGTGCGGATACTGCTGCACAAATTCAGGCGGCTTTGGCTCAACAGCAGGCCGCCACAACCCAGGCAATTGCTGATGCGGCAAATACTAATGCGGCGGCGTTAAGCAGTGCGACCGCACAAATGCAAAGCCAGGCGGCCAGTGGGGCGAATACCTCTGTGACCGGTGGGGCAAATGTTTCTGGATTAACAACTGCGCAGCAGGTTGCGGCTGCGTCTGGTGTTTCGGCCGATGTCTTGGCGCGGGAACAGATTGCTGGGCAAATTTTAAGTAAAATTGAATCCGCAGAAGATGCGCTGGCGCGTGCCAAGGCCGCAATGAATGATGCGTTTGATTATGCCGGATGTGATTCCACCGGAAGCAATTGTATCGGGCCAAAGCGGGTTGCCACTTTCAAAAATAAAGCAATGGAATTTTTTGATCCGTACAATGATGTTTTGGACGAATTGTATGACGGTTTAATTCTGGCGCAAAGTGTTGGCGTTGATATTACTGATATTTATATGATGTTGAATGGCACATGTAATGTTTGGGGGCTGTATTTGTGTGGCCCAGGCCAGGTTATGCATTATAACAATACGAATTGCCCGGATGGCAAATCTGATGGCAATGTGGTAAGTGGGGGCGGTTCTGTGCGTGGTGGCGCTGATTGTGAAATTGGCCAAGTTGTGCCGATGTCTGATGGTGGGTGTCAATTAATTAAAATGCTTACCGATGATGCCGAAGTACAACGTAATTGGTTGTATCCGGAAACGGGCGAGGGGGGTGTTCAGGTGCGTGTTGGATGCGCGTCCGAAGCATTGGATAATTCTGTTTTGTTCCGAAATCGTCGTCGCCAGGCTGATATTGATATTGAAGTGTTGCAACGAATGATAGAGCAAGATGCCCCAGTTGTATTCGGCGCAAACAGTTTCGGACAGAATAAATCTGCGAATCCTGATGCTTTGAAATATTGCGCTGTTGGTGCAGAAACTTATCAGGATTTACAAACTTATGCCAGTTTAAAGGAATTGCCGGACAAGGTATGTGTGCCTGATGATGATTTGGAAAAAATGTTGAACAATGATGTCGCGCCATTCCAGGGTGAGGCCGATATGGAACAAAGCGTATTTGCAAAATGTGGTTCGTATAGAGGGTATCAAAATGAACGTTGTTTGTGCGAAAACAGTCCGTCGAATAATACGCAATGGAAGTCAGATAGCAGTGAAAATGCACTTTCTGGGGCCGGGGAATGTGTGTGTACTGGAACAGAGTATAATATCTGGGATTCTTGGGAAGCAAGATGCCTTAACAGGGCGGGATATTCTGCTGAGGATGTGAGACGTTTCGTGGATGATAATGATGGACCCCGTAAAGAATTTTGTTATGATTATGTAAATGATGGTGCTGTGTGGAACAACACAACCAAAACGTGTGATTGCAGTGGTGTGTCGGACAGCACGAAAAGGGAACTGTGTGAAGAGAGGGCAAAAGGAAATTATGGTGTTGCGTCGCGGGATTTTTAACCGTGAACGTGGTGAATTATAATTTTGTGGCCACAGGTTAGTATGAAGGGTTTGCAACGAATGGGATTGAGAAGCGTTTTGTTTGATAAATTCTGTGTTTCGCGGTTGCTGGCAAGCGCGATGGTTGCAATGATGGTTCTGGTGCCGGCATTTGCCGCTACGGACAATGGATGTGATGACGAGGAAAATAATCGTATTACGCCTGTGTTGGCGTTGTGTTCGGCGCATGCTTATAATATCAGGGAGGTCGGTAATCCAGGCAGTGATTCACAAAAGCAATTAATGCGTGATGTTGTGGCGTTAAAATCAACTGTTATGATGCAACAAATGTACAAGCAATATCAGTTTTTGGAAGCCACAGTAAGCAGACTTAAAACGCAATTGGAGCGCGAAATTTTAACTTCCAAGTTGGAAGTGGCTGGGGCTTCGTCGGGCGGGGCATCGAAATCGTCAACGACAGGGATTAATGCCGGGGTGGATGGGGCAGAAAACTGTCGTACGGGTACAACAGAAGATGTGATGAATTGTCTTAATCGTAATTTGAACAGAATTGTGACCGCGATAAATAATTCTGATTTGGGGGCGGCCAGGCGGCAAATTGAAGAAGACAGAAATACGTTAAATATGTACAGTCAGTTTACAAACGCAAATATGCCCAGTGCCTGTACCAAGATTGAGGATAATTGTAAAGATTTGGAATATAACAAAAAAGATATGAATGAATGTGTGGATTATATGCGGGTGTGTATAACACGTAATTTGGAAGAAATAAATCAACCTGCGTATAATGTGTTTAATCCGTTTGCTGTGAATTAAAAAAAGTCGCCCAATTGGGCGACTTTTATTTTATGCGTTGGCATATGGCAACCATTGAATGGCCAAGTGATCGTTTGTTTTCACGATAATAGATTTTTGCCCAATCTTTGAATTTGTCGCAGGCCGATATGTATGCATGTGAATTGCGGGCGATGCCAAAGACCCCGTTTTGAACGATTATTTTCCCACCAACAGATATGTGGGGACGCAGGTTTGTAAGCACTGTGTGTACTTTTTCCGGGGCAGCGTAATCCAAAATGTTGGACAGGTTTATCGTGTCGTATTCGCCTGTAATTTTTGTGTGCAGTGTTTCCAAATCTGTCCAGATAAAATTAAATGGCTCTGTAATTTTGGCCCGCATTTGTTCATATTCTTGGGCGGTTGGAATTGATTCAGGATAATATCCTGGTTCCAGGCCGTTGGTAAATAATGGGTATGCCGCCATTTCGCGAATAAAATATACGCTTTGGTGCGGTAAATCGTTAATCAGTGTGTTGATTTTTGAAACTTGGCTTACACTTTTTGCGTTGTGCAGGTCGGTAAGCAATTTAATGTATGCCGGGCGCGACAGTTTACGGATTGCGGCTGATTTGATGTCCATTATTGCGCGGGCACAATATGAAATGTCAAATGCGTCAACTGTTTTTGCACCGCGCATGGCGTAAAACATTGGCTGGTCGCCCGATCCGGCAACTGTTAACACGCGGGCGCCGTTGTTGTTGTCAAAGCCAGACACCCAACGAATATCTTCGTTGGTTATAACGTATGCCGGCGAGTATGCCGAAAACACCTGGGGAAAATGCATGTATTCGCCACCATCGGTTAATCTGTATTTGCTGCGTGCCGATTTAATATCTGGCATCTGTGTAAATTGGTTCATTTTTTACCCCCACTCTTGGATAATATAGTACAAAAGGCGTCATTGTCAATATGTGGCGTTTTTTGGTGAAAAAAGTGTTTTAATAACCAGGTAAAATATGATAAAATTACTCGAATAGGAAGGGCCTTTTTATGAAAAAACTTGCGATATTTTGTGCGTTATTGATAGGCGTTATGGACGGTGCGTTTGCTGCGGCTGCCCGCAATCCCCGTGGAAGTGCGACAACAGCATCTGGCGAGAATCAAACCACAGCAACGCGTTCAACCACTGCGCGCAGTGCGACCACGGCACGCAGTGCG
>JADINE010000008.1 GCA_017694175.1 Candidatus Enterousia excrementavium
CGTGCCAATTGACGCATTTAACGCAATCCAGCGTACCCAGCGCACCGCCATGCTGTCAAAATTGCAGCGCACAAAATAAAAAAATCCGGCCATGCCGGATTTTTTATTCACCAGAATAATAACACCCACCAGAATATACATATGAACCGGTGGCATCATGAAACACAGTACTTTCCGGAATCATACAATCTGTAATATCATCAGCCCCCGGTCCATATCCAATTGTATACCCAACAACCTGGGTTCCGTTTGGTCCAGTATATGTCGGGCACCGCGACCGACCACTTTTCCCGGTGCTGTAATACCCCGTTCCAACAGGTTCACACACTGGGTCATACACACTAAAATCCTCACTCCAATATCCTGGATTACAATTACACTCTAACACATCGCCACCGCCACCATATGCCCACTCTTGATATCTGCACGACGCATTATTTACATTTTCCGTATAAATACGATAACACGAATCTTCCATTCCATTTGAATTACCATAATTACCATACTGTTCAAGATGATTTGCCCCATCAGACAAAGGATATCTTGACGGGCATGTGTGACACGCATATGGATCATCGCTGTACGGATCATTATATTCCCCATCGGCGCAAAAACAACCATGCCCATGCACAAAACTCATCTCGTCACTGTTACATATGCACATATCGTCCACGCCGTCCTGAATATAACATTCAAATCCATTTTCGCCCGAAAATGCCACTGCGCCGCAAATGCCCCTGGATTCAGAATCTTTACATTCACGATACCCAGTTAAATCAATCGCGCACGCACCACTGGACCACGCACACACAGTCACGCCAACCACAGCGCAAATTTTTAATAATTTTCTTGCCATTTTCCATACTCCCGATGTTGTTTTGTTGAAACAAAAACCGCCAAGCGAATCCTGGCGGTCGGGGAGTTAAGAAAATCATAATTCAAGAAATGACCCCACTGGTTTTCGGATAAAATATCCTGTTGTATAACCAGTGGCCCCCCGACCAAGTCAATCGGGGCGTACAATAAATGGCGCAACCGCGCCGCATTGTACCGCGGATATCAGCATAGATACTATGCCGCTTGAATTATGGGTTTTCTTACGACCCCGAATCCAATATCCCTTTGGATTCATTTGTTATTATACCAAACAGATATCAAATAACAATATAAAATTAGTACACTTGCAAACATTACCCAGACGCGATATACTGCATCGGTACGAAACAGGGGAAATACATGAAAAAATTTTTATCAATTTGTATCACAACAATAACATTGGCCGCTTGCGGGGCAAATTTAAGCACGGACAGATACGCAACATCTGGCGCGGGCCATGTTAACACCGTATCCGAAGGTGTAATAATAAACGTCCGTCCGGTTACCATAGCCACCGAAAATGGCGAAGTGGGGCAACTGGCCGGCGGCATAGTCGGCGGCGTTGCAGGCGGCATGGTCAGCGACAACACCCTGGCACAAACAATCGGCGCGGTTGGCGGTGCGGTTTTGGGCGGATACCTGGGGGGCAAAGCCCAAGAAGGCTTGTCCATGCAGGGCGGCATGGAATACATCGTCAAACTGGATTCCGGTAAATCCGTCACATTAACCCAGGGCGATGATGAAGTGTTTTCAGTTGGGCAACGCGTATATGTTTTGGACGCGGACTATGACGAACGCGCCCGCATAATTGCACAATAAGAAATGGTGCCACGGCACCATTTTTTATAATTACTTGCTTTTTCTAAATTTTTAATCTATAATGGCCGCAGTTTCGCGGGTGGGCGCGTGACTAGTCCGATTAACCCCACAAGTCCTCGCATTTTTTCTGTAACACATGCGATGGCCAACTTTGTATGAATTTTTCATGAAAGATTTATCCAAAGATTTATATAATCCATTATCCGGCGAAGATTTCGTCCAGATGTTTGATAAAAACTATGGTTCCCAGGAAACTTTGCAGGGTTATGCAACCAAAGGCACAGTCAAAGACATTCGCGGTGATTTCGCGATGGTTGACGTTGGCCTGAAATCCGAAGGCCGCGTTCCTTTAAAAGAATTCGGCGCATCCGTTCCGTCCGTTGGCGATATCATCGACGTTTTTGTCGAACGTTATGAATCACGCGAAGGCACCGCCGTTCTGTCTTATACCAAGGCGCGCGCTGAAAAAGCATGGAAAGAACTGGAAAAAACAGTTGCCGAAGGTATCGATCCCGAGGGCACAATCATCGACGTTGTTCGTGGCGGCTATACAGTCGACATCAACGGCGTATTTGCATTTATGCCATCGTCCCAGGTTGATCACAAACCTGTACGCGATCCGAAATCTTTGATTGGATTGAAAGATAAATTCCGCGTATTAAAAATGGACGCGCTGCGTACAAACGCGATTGTTTCCCGCCGCGCTATCCAGGCTGATACAATTGCTGCCGCACAACGCGAAGCAATGAAAAACATTTCATTGGGCGCAGTTATCGAAGGTACAGTCAAAAACATCACCGATTATGGTGTGTTCGTTGATTTGGGCGGAATTGATGGTTTGTTGCACGTCACAGATTTGTCGTGGAAACGTGTAAATCACCCACGCGAATTGGTGCACGTTGGTCAAAAAATCAAAGTCAAAGTTATCCAATTTGATCCTGAATCCCATCGTATTTCGTTGGGTGCAAAACAATTGGAAGAAGATCCATGGGAAAACGCATCCCGTGCATTCAATGTTGGCGACACAGTTTCCGGCAAAGTATCATCTTTGACCGATTACGGTGCATTCATTGATTTAGGCAACAATATCGAAGGCTTGGTTCACATGTCTGAATTGTCCTGGACAAACAAAAACATCCACCCCAGCAAAGTTTTGCAAGTTGGCCAGGATGTTAATGTTGTCGTTTTGGGCATAGACCAAGAAAAACGTCGCATTTCGTTGGGTTACAAACAACTGCAACCAAATCCATGGAAACAGTTTGCCGAAACTCACAACGTTGGCGATGTTGTAACTGGCCCGATTAAGAACACAACCGAATTCGGTCTGTTTGTGGCATTAACGCCTGAATTGGATGGTATGGTTCACATTTCCGATTTATCGTGGAACAAACTGGACGAAGAAGAATTGAAAAAATTCGTCCGTGGCCAGGAAGTAACCGCGAAAATCTTGGACATCAATCCGGAAAAAGAACGTATCACTTTGGGTATCAAGCAATTAACAGAAAGCGCAGAAAACAACAGTGCATCATTGAAAAAGGGCGCAGTTGTTTCAGGCACAGTATCGGAAATCACACCAGACGAATTGATTTTGGCATTGCCGAATGATATCCGCGGTGTTATTCGTCGCACAGATTTGTCGCGCGAAAAAGCCGAGCAAGATACCAGCAAATTCAACATTGGTGACACAGTCGAAGCATCTGTTGTATCCGTCGACAACAACGTTGTTAAACTGTCTATCCGTGCGTTACAAGTAACGCTGGAAAAGCAGGCGGTCAAAGAATATGCCAACCAGGCCGACAGTGGCTCGGTTTTGGGCGATATTCTGGGTGCTGCGATTGAAAACAGCAAAAAATAATCTGATTTTTTCAGATAAAAAACAAAACCCGGCACTTGCTGGGTTTTGTTTTTTATGATATAATCCACCACATGAAACAGATGATTATCCTGATGGGCGGTCAGGGCGTAGGCAAGGGCACATTTGCACGCATGCTGCGCGAACGCCACGATTATACATACATAGAAACCGGCAAAATGTTGCGTGACGCTGCCGCCACTGATAAAACCATTGGCGACATTATGGCACGTGGCGAATTGTTGCCATTTGAAATGCTTACCAAATTGGTTACGGATAATATCCCCACTGATACAGACGTATTAATGGACGGATTCCCACGCACATTGCCCCAGGCACAATGGCTGGTTGAACAATACGCAGACAAATTCGATGTACGGGTAATATACCTGAACGTACCCGAAGAAATCATGATAGCACGCATTCAAAAACGCATACGCGAGGGTGGCGGTCGCGCCGACGACGCAGATACAGCCGCCGTACGCAAACGTTTGGATATTTTTCAATCGGAAACCATGCCGGCAATTAATTGGCTGCGCACGGTACCGAACATACAATTTGCAGACGTTGAAGTATCGGGCGCGGTTGATGATAATTTCAGAAACATATTAACTGCGTTGGAAAAATAAAAAAAATCGCCAGTTGGCGATTTTTTTATACTACGCGCTGACGAATAATACTGAACAAAGCAAACCCAATTAATAATATCATTATCAAAACAAATATCACCACTGCGGTTTGTGCACTGTCCGCAAATGGCAACGTCATGTTCATACCGTAATATCCCACAATCACAGTTGGTACAACCAAAATAATATTCCACATAGTAAGCCGATTAATATACATATTAGAATCCATATTAATCACACTTTCGAATGTTTCTTTAATAGATTTCAACATTTTACTATACGAAGTAACAACTTCGATTCCCTGGGACAGTTCGATTCGGGCATCTTCGGCCAATTCGCGCGCTTCTTCTGTTTTAACAAACCCGCGAACTTTTTCCAGTTTATCCAGCACGGCCACATTTCCCTTTAACCCGGCCATATACAGGGTGTAACTGTTTTCAACCTCTAACAAAGCCATTAATTCGTTTTTACGTATGCGTTCCTGTAATATTTTCTTGGACGCCAACACGCGTTTATTCAACTCTTTTAAAAAACGCAGATAAGATTCAGCGATATAATAAATTATATTCAACACAAATTCTTCGCGCGAAGTTTTTTCGTCCCGCTTAATTTTATCCAACAAATCACAACGCTTGCGACACACAGTTACAACGCGATTTGCCGAATAAATAATAGACAAAGGTTCTGTATGCCACAAAGTATCAGTTTCGCGATTTATAATTGGGAAACGCACAATGATAACCTTGTAATCATCTTCCACTTCGAAACGCGGCTGTTCATCAGGATCCAAAATATCAAAGATAGTATTTTCATCAATTTTATATTCGCTTTGCAGGCGTTCAAAATCTTCGTGATCGGGATTGCCCACATTTATCCATGAAAAACTTTTTAATTTTTCTGTAACAAACATAACGCCCCCCAACGAACAAGAATTATTCAACTCGCCACACTTCGTTGAAACTTCGTGTGGCACTCCTTTGCGTTAAACGTTCCGCTTCGGCTTGCCACCCGAAGCGCCACGGACGCAAAGGGTGGTCGGGGCGACAGGAATCCCTCGCGCGGTGCCTGGGCACCGGCTGCGGGGCATTCGTAACGATTTGGCCACACTATGTTTGCCAAATCTACTCATTGTCGAACCACGGCATGCATTGCATGCAACGCCGATTTCGTTATACCCACAAACATGAATAAAAATAACATCTCTCTGCGATTGATATTATTTTTATTCATGGTCGGGGCGACAGGAATCGAACCTGCGACCCCTTGCACCCCATGCAAGTACTCTACCAGGCTGAGCTACGCCCCGACGTACGCATATTTATACAATTGTGTCGCATTAAAAGCAAGTACATTTTATGCTTGCACGAATCGGAAAAAAGTTACTAGTATTCGGCATATCAATATTAATAACCAGGGAGTAAATCCGTGATAGTAGGTATTGGAATTGATTTAGTCGAATGTGATCGATTTCTGGATTGGTCCGCATTCAAAAAACAGCGCATCTTCACGCGCAAAGAATTGGAATACGCCGACGCCGCATCCGCAAACATCGAAAAACATCTTGCGAATTTTTGGGCTGCCCGCGAAGCATGTTTAAAAGCATTGGGCACAGGTTTCGGGGAAAACATAAGTTTTTCTGATGTTTCTGTAACTCACAACGATGCCGGTCGGCCGGAATTAATTTTGGCTGGTGGCGCCAAAGCATTGGTAAAAGAATTAACCGGTGGCAACGCCGCAGTACATCTTTCCATCACAGACCAGGGCGATTATTCCGCCGCAGTGGTTGTAATTGAAAAGTTATAAAAATCCGCCACCCGGCGGATTTTTTATTATGGCTGATATCTGCAATCCTGATCATATACAAACGTGCCGCTGGGTTCAATAAACGGGTCATTGGATTGCGCATAGCAGGCGGCAATGCCGTTTATGCCCGTCTGGATACGTTGCTGTTGTGGAGGAACACATGGACATCGCGAACACTTCATGCCCATCGGGCTATACGTCCGCCGGCACATATCAATACACGTACGCTTGCGCAATGGAATAGACCACCCCGTCGCGCAAAGCGCGCCACCCCTCCGCAGAGGGGAACTTTATTCCGCAATGGTACGTCCCTAGTTCCCCTCCATTGGAGGGGTGGCACGTAGTGCCGGGGTGGTTTACTCGTGACTCGTGAGTGTGTCGCTGGGGCGCGTTGCGCCCTGTGCGTATCCTCGTATTTATTCGGTCTGCACTTCGTTTGATCTCATATACTCGGATTCATCGCGAGCAAAGCGTGGCGATCCAGTAAATAAAAAAGCACTGCGGGCGTTTCGCCCGCAGACATATTGCACTGGATTGCCACAGTCGTACGCCAACGTTTTCAACGTTGATCGTACTCCTTCGCAATGACAGGGGTGAAAACGTGAGAAAATGTTCTGGGAAATTTACTGATTATTTATTAGTATCATTTTCATGAGGGGTTATGAATTTTTTGTATATATTATGTCCAGTGGTAAAAATGGTACTTTGTATGTAGGGG
>JADINE010000009.1 GCA_017694175.1 Candidatus Enterousia excrementavium
CAGATGGTCCTGCCA
Organism: Candidatus Enterousia excrementavium; assembly: GCA_017694175.1. Classification (GTDB taxonomy): domain Bacteria; phylum Pseudomonadota; class Alphaproteobacteria; order Rs-D84; family Rs-D84; genus Enterousia; species Enterousia excrementavium. The sequence continues at coordinate 16 of JADINE010000009.1, forward strand.
AAATAAATAACGACCCTTGCGGTCGTTTTTTATTTTGCTGTCTGCCCCCCAGATTTGAACTGGTACAGTTCGTGCGCGAAGTTGGTGAAAACACGCATTGCGTGTTTGAACCTTACGAGCCGAAAGGGGCCCGCCATGCCGCCAGGCATGGTGGGAATTACAATCTGGTTGGGGCTGCCAAAATAAATAAAACCGCATTTTTGCGGTTTTTTTGTTGGTTTGCTTTGCTTTTCTGTGGTTCGTAAGTTAAGTACCAAATACAGCCACCGTTTTACACATTTACGAACTTTTTATTAAAAAGGTTAGAAATCTAGCATTTTAATTGGTTCGGATTTATTTGCCCTGTTTTTTAGTTGTAAAAAATGATATATTGGAATATAGTCGTAATTATGTAAGGAATAAAAAGATTGAACATGAAAACAGTATTTGCTTTTTTTGTGGCTATATTATTAATAAAACCTGTTATAGCGTCTGTTGATTGTTATACAGACTCTTTTGGAAACACAAGTTGTACCGGATATGATAGTAATGGAAATTTTGTAAATACGGATAGCTATACGGATTCTTTTGGGAATACTACCACAACTGGATACGTTGGTGATAATTTCGTGAACACTGATAGTTATACGGATTCCTTTGGAAATACTACTACGACTGGATATGTTGGAAACAGTTTTGTAAATACAGATAGTTATACGGACTCTTTTGGAAACACTACAACAACAGGATATATTGGTGATAGTTTCGTAAATACAGACAGTTATACGGACTCTTTTGGAAACACTACAACAACAGGATATATTGGTGATACTTTTATTAATACAGACAGTTATACAGACTCTTTTGGAAATACTACTTACGATTTTTATTAAAGAATTGTAAAATAAACTTAAAAAGGATGTATTGTGAAAATATTTTTATTGCTGATTTGTTTTATTGGAATTATTGGATTGTTGATATATCTGGGTTCTTTATTTATTGATTATGACGAAAAAAGACAAAATAGACCACAAAAACCAATAGATAATTTGTTCAATGTTATCAGATGGCTATTATATATACCTGTTGGTTTTTGCTCTGGTATTATTTTTAATATAGCAGTAGCATTTCTTTTATCTGATGCGCATGGTTGGTTTATAAGTGGAACTATCATGCAATTAATTTTTAAAATATTATCTTTCTTTATTATCGGTTTTTGTTTTTATATTATAATTCCTGTGCTAAACAAAACAAAGAAGATTCAAAGTGCTGCAATAACGGTTTTGATTATAGGTGTTTTATCGTTTTTTGCTATATTATTGAACGATAGCGGTATTACAAAAAGTTTTGTATTGGATATCATAAGCACCCTGATTGTTGTTGCTACGAGTATATATGCTATTGTAAAGCCTGAAGGTTTTGAACAATAAAAGCACCAGAATTATCCCTTTTTCTGACATCTGTGGGATGGAATATATCGCATGATTTCTGTATACTTGTTCAAAAACACCTTAACATCTTTCCCAAACATCAACAAATCACGCATAAAATCTGTTCGTGAATTGCACAGATGGTCCTGCCAAAATAAATAACGACCCTTGCGGTCGTTTTTTATTTTGCTGTCTGCCCCCCAGGTTTATATTCATCCATTGCATTTGGATAGTTTTTTTATTGAATCATGGTAAAGGATATATAAGCACAAGGGAGGCCAATGTGTGTCTATGTGTCAAAAAACAAGACCCTTTTATTTTTCCTGTCAGCAGAATAGGAAACGAAAAAAATCCAAAATTAGTTATATTGCTGACCAATCCTGGCCGCAATCCGGAAAATATCAATGAAATTGCAGAATCAAAAATGGGGTTTGCAGATAAGTATCATGACAGTATCAGCGGCATGAAATTTTCGGAATATCGTACAAAATGCCCCTGGTGGGATAATTTATTAAAGGTCGCAGAGGAATTTGGTATAACAGACAAAGAAGTCTTGTCTTTGGAATATTATATGTACCACACATTGACTTCTGGTGCGATTCCGTCCCAATCCAAATGGCAGACGAATGCCATCGAACAACTGCAAGAAAACAAAAAAATTTTAACAAAACTTATGAACAAAGGCAATGTACTGATTTTCGCTTATTATTTCAGCCGCTGGGAAAAAGAAATGCCACAATTGTCAACATATCCCAAATATACACGCAGCAAACTGTGCAGGGCAAATCCAGCCGCCAAGCGAAATGAATTGCGTCGTGTGTTACAATCTTGGCGTGATTGTGGGTTGATTTAAACAATAAATCGACAATACTTGATATTTTTACCGCGCATAAAAATAGGAATTTTTACTCCTGTACACAAACGCGATTTTTTGTTAAAATTCAACTTATCCTAGAACACTTTCTGGGTTATAAACAAGGAGAGAGAAAATGACACATAAAAACATATGGTCTGCGGTTGACAGAATCGCGGCGAAAATGGGTCTGTCCTGTTCCGGATTGGCGCGGGCATGCGGCATGGATCCAACCGCGTTCAATAAAAGCAAGCGCGTATCCAAATACGGCAAACTGCACTGGCCATCGGGCAATACTTTGTCCAAAATTGTGTCTGTCGCGAAATTAAGCCCAGAAGAGTTCGGCAGAATTTTACGTCAAAAATAACACACCTCCCCCCCGCACACCTGCGGGGTTATTTGTGTTGCACAAATAAAAATTAACGGGGCGTTCGCCCCGTTTTTCTATATCAATTTCGCATTGCGCAACAACTGTTCCAGGTATGTGCCACGAACGTGTTTCATGCCCTGTTTTTCCAACAGTTTCATAATCCACGGCACATCCAGTTGCTGTAATTTTTTACCATCGTTCAGATAATAAATGCTTTGCAGCAACATGCGAATATCAAAACAAGAATCGAAAACTTCGGGAACGCCGCGATCGATATTTAACAGGGTGTATACAGCCTGCATCGCTGTGCGTACTGAATATTCCGTGGTGAACACAGTGTCGCGATCTGTTTCTGCATAATTGCCAATAAACGCCAGGTTCACAGAACCGCGTGGCACAACCAGTGGTCTGTCACCCAGGGCACGCGGCATAAAATACGTTGTTATATACGGCATGTGCGATGGGACCGTGCTGGATTTATTGTGCGCGATATCGTCAATTTGCGCCAGTGGCACACCAATATGATACAGCCATTCCGCGCATAATTCCGCGCCTGTGCAGTCTGCGATTTTTTTCTTTACATAATTTCCGTCTGTGTCGGACAGCAATCCATAGGTCCACACAACAATTTCGTTTGGTTTTTGTGCACGAAAATGCGGCTGGCGTGAAATGCTGAACCCGTACAGCCAATTGGAATCTTTGATTGTCACAGGACCGCTGCTGACGATTGAACCACTGTGCGGATTTTTTTTGCAGATTTTTTCTATGTACGGCACGACCGTGTCATCAAACAACGTGATTGTCGCAGATATAACCCAATTCGCCCCCGGAATATTTTCACAGAATTTTTCAGGCCGCCCAAATTCATCGCACTGAGCCGCCAGATTTTTCCACAATTGCCACGATGCGCCTAATTCATGTTTTTTATCTGCGGGGGTATCGTTGTCGCCGTATGTGGTGCCTTCGGTTATGGAACCATTTGTTACAAAAACCAAATCATCAGGCGATAATTTTATCTCGCGACGACGTCCTGATTTTATCAATTCTATTTTTTGGGCGATTTTTTTGTTTTGTTTGCAATTTACGTCTATGTTGGTAATCGTTGTATCAAAATGAAATTTTACGCCATGCGATTCCAACCAGCGCACCAACGGCGTTATCAGTGATTCATATTGATTATATTTCGTGAATTTTAATGCAGACATATCCGCCAATTTGCCAACGTGATGAATAAAACGCAATAAATAGCGGCGCATTTCCATCGCACTGGACCATTTTTCAAATGCAAACATAGTCGCCCAATACAGCCAAAAATTAGATTCAAAAAATTCATCGCCAAATACTTGGTCGATTTGAACGTCCTGTAATTTTTCTTCGGGCGTCAGGGCCAAATCTATCATTTCACGAATTGCGGTTGGCGTAAGTGTTAATTTGCCATCATCGCGCATACGGTGGCCACGGCGTTCAATCGCACGGCAATGTGAAAAACTGGGGTCGGATTTATTCAGCCAATAAAATTCGTCCAACACGGAAATGTCTGGATTTTCCAACGACGGAATCGAACGGAACAAATCCCACAGGGTTTCAAAGTGTGCTTCCATTTCGCGCCCACCACGAATGATAAATCCACGCTGGGGATTTTTTATGCCGTCCATACTGCCGCCGGCAATGGGTAATTCTTCGAAAATATGAATTTTGTTGCCACGCATTTTGCCGTCGCGAATCATAAACACGGCGGCCGCCAAGCCAGCTAAGCCACCACCAACTATGTATGCAGATTTTTTAGCCGCGTCTGATGGTGGTAATGGGTTGGCAAATGCTTCGTAATTGCCATTGCTGTAATACATTATGTTTCTCCTTTGGTTATGCACGCAATGATTTTAAACAGCGCCGGCTGGCAAATAAACAGGACTGATTTCACACGCCATTTTTCACTTGTGTAACGTATACAAAGTTTCTATGATAAAGATAGATGAAAGGGGTAAAGACATGGGGAAAATTCCGTATTTCTTGGTGTTGGGTGGTTTAATATTAACTGCGTGTACTGATGGTGGGGCGCCTTCGTCGGGATATATCAACATGCGACCCGATGGTATGACCCCGGGAAGGGTTCCTCATACAGACTCTATCAAAAACAGTAATTATAAAGTAACTGGCATGATTGTCACAAATGATGCACAGGTCAGCAACTATATCGCGGGCGAGTTGGCAGATTCGTCCTGGACAAATAAAGAGCCTGACAATACGCTGATTGCCGATGCGGCCATTGAAATCGCCAGTGGCGAATACAGCGATTACGATGCAGATAACAGCGGCGTGTGGGGACCGGCGCTGTATGTGGTGTCGCACGATTTATATTCCACGTGCGGTTCGGCGGAAAATGTTGCCAAATGTGTATCCGATTGGCGTACGGAAAATCCTGATGAAGTCAACCAGGAATTAAATACACTGTTGCGTAATGCGCAGGCACTGAATATCGAAGATGCAGTTTTTGTGGACGCTGATAATACAAAACTGCACTTTACCGTTGGCGCGGATGGTAAAATCGACAGCATTGTACTGGGCGGTACAACATACGGGCGCAACGATGACAGTGGAAACGTATTCACGGCCGAAAATGGCAGCAGTGTGACGTACAACAGTGGCGCAACTTTGGCTCAAAAATTCCAATTGTCGTATTCTGATTTCGGAACATATCAAATTACGGCCAATGATGTTGCGGGGCAAAAAATTGCCTTTGCCGGTGGGTACGGTGATAAACGTATCGAGATAGCAAACGTTGCCGCGTTGGACGGCAAAACGACAACGTTTACCGGCAAAGCCATTGGAACTGTCACAAATGGTAAAAAAACAATAGATTTGGATGGCAGTGCAACATTGAACTTCAATGATACCGGCACCACACCTGTGACTACGTTGGCCGCCAACGGATTTTCCAATTGGTACAGTTTTACCGTCACCCAGGAATCTGGCGAGTCCCCGACCATTCAATTTGATACAAGTTTAACAAATAAAGTCGCCGAAGATTTCCGTGTCACAGGCGAAGGCGGTGATGTATCCATGAACGTTGGATACTACGGCCCGAATAAAGATACACCCATAGAGGCCACAGGACTTGTTCAATATACTGAAAATGATATAAAAATGGATATGGCGTTTGGTGTGAAACAATAGATAATCGCAGGGGGAACAGGTATGAAGCGAACTTTGGTTGCCACAATCAGTGTGCTGATGCTATTAACCGCATGCGCAACGGACAACAGTTCGCCAACGTACCCGATGGGCAGTGACGGATATGTGCCCAGGCCGGTAAATCCAACCACGGATTTTGAAAATACCGCTGATTACGATGCGATACGTGACAATCAAAACATCACACCAATGTACATGCGCAGCGAAAATCAGGTTGTTGATTATATCGATTATCGATTAAACGAATGGGATTCTTTTAATCCAGATTTTGGTGATGATGTTAATCGTGGGGATATCGCGGCGGCCGCGCTGTTTTTAACTAACCCCGATTTAACAGCCAAGGATATAAATAACTATTTCAATGGCAAAGAACAACTGTTTCACATGGCGATGTATGTCATAGACAATCGTTTGGACAGATGTTTTGATGGGGGGGCTGTCCCGGCGGCGTGCTTTATTGATTGGCGCGATGATAAAACTGATGATTTTAATGCCATTGCCACAGAAATAAAAAATAATGCTGTGGTATTATATCCAACGGAATCCGAGGAAAATCAGGCCTTGTTTAAAACTGATTCAGATAAACTGTTAACGTTTATTTTTGACAATGATTCTGGTCGCATTTCTGGAATAAAATTTGGCACGGGTGATAATGCAACACAATATTCCACTGGTGACGGGCGTGTGTTCGAACAAATAACCGACGACTCAATAAAAACATTACAATATGATTCTGTGGCGCGCGAAGATGGTGTTGGACTGACGTATTCTGATTTTGGGCATTATTATACACAAACACTGAATCAAAACAGTGAAATATCGGATATGGGCAGTGGCGTTTTTGCAGGCGGATATGCGTCAAAGCAAATTACACCAGATGTCGCCAAATTTAACAAAACCGCATTTTCTGGCAAAGCGGTTGCCAAGGTGACACCCACGGATAACCAATCGCACAATTTTTATGGGAATGCAACTTTATACGTTGACCCGAATGGCGACACAAATTTAACCGCACCTTTTGCAAATTGGTATACTGTTGTTGCAGAATCAACATTGGGTTCGTCTGGGGCACAATTCACATTCAATGACAACGGCCAAAATATTGATGAAAAATATCGTTTTAACAACGATACATTATCGGGCACCATGAATATCGAATATTATGGACCAGATGGCACCACTGTGACCGAGGCCATAGGCCTGATTAACGTGGCGGAACAAAACGGTTTGCGCGCCGATATGGCGTTTGGTGTAAAGTAATATTTTGAAAAAAATAGTTCTGATTATTTGTTTTGTTGTGTGTTTGCCTGGGGTAACCCGGGCAAATTCTGCGTTGGGCACCGCGGGGATGGCCGACAACAATTCCGCCCCGCGCGAAGTAACCATGTCTGCACTGGATGCAATGAAAATGGTTGGCGCAATGGTGGACAACGGCGAATTGGATATGGCCGAACAAATTCTGGACAAAATGCCTGCGTTTGGGGGCGGGCCGCTGGAAATTGAACGTTGGTTTTTGACCGCACGAATTGCCGCATACAAGGGCGATTTTGACACTGCGATTGATATTTATCGCGATATCTTGGACGCGCACCCAGATTTGGCACGTGTGCGTTTCGAATTGGCTGTGTGCTATATGAAAACAAAACAATGGTATCGCGCGGATTATCAGTTGCGCCTGGCCATGGCGGGAAATGATTTGCCTGATAACATTCGGCAAATGATGAACTATTACCGTTATGTTATTCGGCAAAATAAAAATTGGAATGTATGGTTTAATTTTGGCGCAGCACCCGATAACAACGTTAACAATGCCACCGGTGGCCAGGAATGTGTTATGACGCCACTGGGGCCGTTGTGTCACAATTTGGTGGAACCTGAATCTGCGGTTGGGTTTAACTTGGCGTTCGGGGGAAATTACGAATTTAAATTGTCCGAACAGTGGCGCTGGAAAACCGAGGCCGGTATATATTCCAACACATATACTTTACACAATTATGATGATTTATATTTGTATGCATCAACAGGGCCACGATTTATCTGGTCGCAGGGCGACGTATGGATTGCTGCGGTGGGGTCACGACGTTGGTATGGTTGGGATGGGTATAATTGGTCGGCCGGGGGACGCGTTGGCGCCAGTTATGATTTTACACGTAAATTACTGGGGCGGTTGGATTTTCAAATTACGTCCAACAAATACGATGTTTATGCAGAATACCTGAATGGCGAAACGTATTCGTTAAATACTGAATTATTCTATTCCATTTCACCGAATTTTTATACTGTATTACGCACAGGCGTCGCACGCGAATGGGCCGCGTCGGAAACATATTCGTATTGGACCCCGCGCGTCAGCATCGGCATTGGCGCGGAATTACCGTGGGGATTCAATTTGTATGTGGAACCGGCGTTTTATTGGCAACTGTATGATGCTGAACAATGGTCTGTCCAGGACGGTTGGTTCAAACGGGTAACTGAACGTGATTTTTCGCAACGCTATGCCGTGTATTTATCGAACAATAAATTTGACGTTATGGGATTCGTGCCGACGGTTGTGTTCAGTTATACCCGCCGCGATTCCAACATATGGCAACGTGAATACGACAGATGGGCTGTGGAATTTACAATGTCCCAACGTTTCTGATACAACAAACGCGGCGCCAATCGGTGCCGCGTTTATAAAACTGAACCATGCCGTGAATAAATTAGTGCGGCATTTTAGCTTCGGTCATAACAACGTGTTTGCGCAGTTTCGGATCATATTTGCGGAATTTCATCTTTCCGGCTGTGTTTTCCGAACGCGTATTTTTTGTTGTTGTATAAAAATAGCCAGTTTCTTTGTTTTCCAGCTTTACAACTTCTTTACTGCCTTTCTTGGATGCCATTTTATAAACCTTTTATTTATTGTGCGTGGTATTTTATGGTAAAAATTACTGGAAATCAAGTACTTTTTATCATAGTATCAATATCGTGCGGGTATGGCGACTGCGCAGCGAAGCGGAGTGCCGCCGGGACGCAGAGCACACTGTTGTACAGAACGCGGGTATGGCGAAACTGGTAGACGCGCTGGATTTAGGTTCCAGTGGGGCAACCCATCAGAGTTCAAATCTCTGTACCCGCACCAA
>JADINE010000010.1 GCA_017694175.1 Candidatus Enterousia excrementavium
ACATTTTATAGACGCCTGGGGCATTGGGACTGTTTTCAATCAAATCAGAAAATTGAATATTCATGTCTTTTATGATAGAATATAAAAAAATAAATATCAAATAGAGGTTGTAAAATGAAATATGAATCAGGGCGTTCGATGGTTGAAATGATAGGTGTGTTGGCCATTATGGGGGTGATTACCGCTGGGGCGATTTTGCTTATTAATGTTGGGTTGAATTCGTCAAAACGTACTACTGTTAGGGATGAAGTTACAGTGTTAGTTAACGAAATTCGCAACAGTTTCAGCGGGTATGATGATTTTTCGGGTATCGGAAATGTGAATGTTTTTACTATGACAGGGGTGTCGCAACAGAATCCATATGGTGGCACATACGGTGTTGCGGTTGATCCATCAAATCCGCGGCAGTTTATAGTTAGCATAAATGGACTTACGCAGTCCGAATGTGAGGCATTGAAAGTGCGAACATGGCCCGGTTCAATTGGGTATGAAATGTCTGGGCACAAGGAAAGTGGCGCAACGGGAACATGCACCAATCCAAATGGGGAAAATGTTGTCCAGATAACGTTTGGCGAATGATAAATCGTGGGTGATGCCATGGCCGAATTGGTAAGTGTTTCCAAAACAGAAGATGGAACGCGTTTGTTGCGCTGGTTTTTGCGCAGGTATCCGGCTATGCCTCAGCGTGAATTTTACAAACTTTGTCGTGGTGGGCAAATTCGTGTGAATTCGTCCCGTGCAAGGGGTCAGGAAATTTTGCGCGCCGGTGATGTTGTGCGTGTGCCGCCAACTTTGGCCAGTTATGCTGTGGCGCCTGCAAAGAAAACTGAAAGTGGGGCGCATTTTTCGCTGTCTGATTTGGAATCTTTGCGCAAATGCATTATTCATGATGATGAAGATATTGTTGTGTTTAACAAGCCTGCGGGGTTGGCGGTGCAGGGGGGGACAGGTATTCGTAAGTCTGTGGATAAAATGGCTGCTGCGCTGTTCCCATATGCTAAAATTTCACTTGTTCATCGTTTAGACAGGGAAACAAGTGGCGTGTTGGTTGTGGCAAAAAATCAGCATGCTGCCCAGGTGTTGGCAAATGAATTTCAAACGAAAACTGCACATAAAGAATATCTGGCGCTGTTAAATGGCGAAGTGCGTCCGCCACATGGAGTAATAGATAATTATATGACGCGCGGGCAGGTGTTTGATAATCCTGGGCGGGTTGATAATGGAACTGGGCAACGGCCACAGCGTGCAGTTACGGAATATCGCGTTTTATCAACCGCAGGTGGGCATTTGTCGTGGGTGTTGTTTTCGCCAAAAACTGGCCGCACGCATCAATTGCGTGTGCACAGTGCGTTGACGTTGCATGCGCCAATCGTTGGTGACGAATTGTATGGCACAGATAAAAAATTGGATGGTGCGCTGCGTTCAATGTTGGTGACAAATAACTTGTTTTTATTGGCATATAGGTTAACATTTCAGCACCCAGGCAACGGAAAAATGATGACGCTGTGTGCGTCGGTGCCTGAGTTTATGCAGCCGGTGATAAAATTCCTGGAATTCAAATTGCCGTGAAAATAATGCTGGGGTAAATGGTAAAAAAACAAAGAAAAGGAACCTTTTTTAAGATAATGCGCGTGCTGGTTCTGTTTGTGATGGGACTGGTGGTGGCGGTTGTTATCGCGTTGGCACAGATTGATTTGGAATCGTTGCGCGGCAGTTTGGTAACTGTGTTGCGTGATGCAACGGGGTTGCCTGTGGAAATCGATGGCGCTGTGTCGTGGAAGGTATCTTTGCGACCGCAAATAGAATTAAATCAAGTTCGTGTGCCTAATGCTGAATGGGCCAAGCATGATGATGCTTTCTTTGCTGATAAAATTGATGTGACGCTGGATTTGTTTTCTTTGTTCCAAGACAGGCCGACAATTCAAAATATTAAAATTTATGATGCCAGCATATGTGTGGAACAAAATGAAAATGGTGAAATGTCTGCGTTATCAAATTTGTTTAATGCTGATAAATCAACAGATGGTACAGATGAAAATGTGCCAAGTGTTCCATCTGATTATCCGTTTATAGATCCAGGATTGGGCGCGTTGGAAATTCAAAATCTTTCTGTGGATGTGTTTGGGGAAGTGTATAATTTGCCCGGTTTTCAAATACGATACATGTCCAGTGACGAAGTGCGGGAATATACAGGATGGGTAAAAAATGGAAATGATGTTTTTCCGTTCATTTTAACTTTTTCAAAATATAATGCTGAACGCAAGGTTTATCCTTTGCGAATTGCGTTCGCTACGGGTGGAAATGCGCTGGTTGCCAATGTCGCATTGGAAGGTACAAGCAAGGCGCCAATAGATTTTATTATTACTGGTGATATACCGGATGTTGCTGCGTTGGGACAAATTTTTAATCTGGATTTAGAACCAATGCCAAAAATGACTGTGAATATAGCAGGTGGTTATGATTGGCAAAAACTGACGTTGCGAAATTCGTCAATGACTGTGCGCGGAAATACAATTGGCTTTTCGGGGGTTGTTGATTGGTCTGGGGCGTTACCAAAGTTGGATGTGGAATTGGAATCTGCGTCTGTTAATTTGTTGGAACTGTTCCCCGAGTTGTACGGACGAAAACGCGTAAAGCCGACAGACAGACCGCTGAATGTGTTCAAGGATGTTCCTTTGTTCGGAAAAGAATTTCTGAATTTTAACGCTGATTTGCATGTGATGTTGGATAATTTTATCGTGTATCGTGATATAAATTTACGCGATATGGATGTAAGGGTAAAATTAAATAATGGGCATGCGCGGGTGGATGGAACTTTGGCCATAGCAGATGGGCCAATACGTGCGGCTGCAAATGTTGATATCGATTCAGATGGACGGTTATATGTTGCTGCGGGTGCAATGGGACGAAATATGAGTATTGGGACGCTGTTGCATCAAATCGATGTTGATAATTATATTTCTGAATTGCCGGTTAATTTTGATGCTTATGTTCAGGCAAATGGGACTAATTTGACTGAATTAATGCAAACTGTTACGGGGCCGGTTCAGATTTATTCCGCAGCGCCGGGCTATGCGCATGCGAAATTAGTGTCGAATATGTATGGAACAGATTTTCTTACAACGTTGCGGCACAGTATAACTGATTTATTCAGTTCTGAAAAAAAGTATAATCAAATGAATATTTCATGTGTGGCTATAAATGCTAAATTGCGTAACGGGGTTATTGAAACGCAAAATGGGGTTGCGGTTGAAACAAATGCTATTAATGTTCGTTTGGCCGGCAGTTTGAATTTAGGCGATGAAGATATTCAATTGGCTTTAACGACAGTGCCTGTGCGTGGTTTGAAATTATCACTTACCGGCAATGTGGTGAATTCAATTGAAATAACTGATAATTTGGCAACGCCAACGGTGCAAATAAGCGGTGCCGCTGTCGCAGGCAAGGTGGCATCTGCCACGGGTATCGGATTGCTTTTGGCGCCGTTTACAGGTGGTATCGGACTGGTTGCAGGAACTGGCGTTGGTTTGTTGGCGGGCGATTTGTTGGAAAATTGGTTGGCGGACAGCAATCCTTGTGAAACAGCCATGAAGCGTGGGGCGCCTGGGCGACGCGATGATCCGGAATGGATGAATGAACCGTTGGAAAATTTGGTGAATGGTATTTTGACCCAGCCTGCAAATCAACAGTAATTTTGACACATGAGATTTTTTGTACGTGGCGTTTTGTCTTCAATAACTCTTGCACCGAATCGGCGTTTTTTGTTAAAATTGTTTAACGGAATGTGGGACGAAAAAGATTTAACAGGAGCATATTATGGAATTTTCAGTATTTCGTCAGGTTTTAATTCGTGCGCTGGGGCATATGCAATCTATTGTTGAAAAACGTGCGACTTTGCCAATTTTGATGAATGTAAAAATAGAGGTTGCAGATGATTTAATTTTGTCTGCGACGAATGTTGATTTGGAATTGGTGGAACATGTGGCTGCGGATATAACTTTGGGTGGAAAAACAACCGTTCCAGTGCAGATGTTATATGATATTGTGCGTAAATTGCCGGATGATGCGGAAATTTCATTCAAGCAATCTGGTGACCAATTGGTTGTTTCCAGTGGACGTGCTGTGTTTCATTTGCCGGCATTACCGGCCGAAAATTTCCCGGCCATGGCGGGCAGCAATTTAACAACTAAATTCCAAATGACAACGGGTGATTTGGCGCATTTAATTAATCAAACAAAATTTGCAATTCCAACGGATGATGTTCGTTATCATCTGGGCGGGATTTATTTCCACATTTCGGATGAAAGCAAAGAAAAAATGTTAACCGCCGTTGCAACTGATGCGCAACGTATGGCGTTGTGTGCTATGCCGGCACCGGCGGGCAGTGCAGAAATGCCGGCTGTGATTTTGCCACGTCGTGTTATTGGTGAATTGTCAAAATTGTTGGAAGATGCCACCGTTGATGATGTTACTGTGGAATTGTCGGATACCAAGGCACGGTTTACAGTCGGTGCAGCCACGTTAACCAGCAAATTGGTGGATGCGCAGTATCCGAACTATCGCGTGGTGATTCCAAAGGGTAATGATAAAATTGCAATTTTGGACAGAAAACAGTTTTTAAATGCTGTCGATTTGGTTTCGGTTGCCAGTGTTGATAAAACTAAATCTGTGCAGTTGACATTTTCTATGAACAAGTTGGTTGTGAATGCATCCAGCCCAGATGCCGGAACCGCAACCCAGGAATTGGATGTTGAATATAATGGCGACAGTTCGTTTACCGTTGTGTTTAATGTAAAATTCCTTATGGATGTTGCTGGCCAGGTAGAGGGCGAAAAATTCCAAATGGAAATGCAGGATCCTTTGTCGCCGACAATTATAAAATCGACCGACAAAAATACAGACGCTTTGTTCGTGTTAATGCCAATGCGTATGTAATGTGAAACAATGCAAAAAAAATCCCGCGAATTAATCGCGGGATTTTTTATTCAACATAATAACAATCATCGGTGATGGTATACAGGCCTGTTGCGTCTTGGAATTTTGCTTCGGATGCAATGAAATCTTCTTTGGGTATATAACAATCGGTGATACCGGACGTGTTTGCGTACGGTGTTGTGCCATCCAGTGTTTTGTCATCTATGTCGGTCAGACTGGGGCATTTAGAGCATACGTAAACCATAAAATCGGGTTCCCGGGGGTCATAGTATCCAGAAATACATGCAACCTCTGTTCTGTATGATGCGGTGCATACCAGGGTGCTTGTGGATGTTGCTGTATATATTTGACGAAATATTGCCCCATTGTTGCCACTTTGCCAGCTGCCTACGTCGCCATAACAACCGCATATGTTGCATGCACTTAGCCCCCCATAGTTATCAGGCATGCGGTATTTGAAACTGTCGCCTGTTTTACTTACCACGCAGTATTCTGTTAAATACTCTGGGGCGGTATAGCATGTCGGACGATTGTATAAATAAGAAAATGAGCCACAACCACATGTAAAATCTTTGTACCCCAAGGCGGGTGTCGCGATTGTTGTGGCAAACATTATTGTCGGTATTAATCGACCGATTTTTTTCGGCAAAACATAGGGGAACAAAATATGCGGATTTCTGGGATTTTTTCAAAAACAAAAACCACCAATTTAATCGGTGGTTTGGATTCGGCATTTTTATATCTTATTCAACATTCGAATTATACTGATTTTGTGCCTGGTTGCGCAAGTGTTAAATTTATGTTTTGTTCGATTCGAATTGCAAATTTGTTTTTTTATGATAGCATTTCCCCAGAAAACAAAGGATTTATGATTATGAGTATAGAAGAAATCGCACCAGGTAAACAGCCACCAAAGAATATGAACGCGATAATAGAGGTTCCTGAAAACGGACACGTGAAATATGAAATTGACAAGGCCACAGGATTGCCACGTGTGGACAGAATTTTGCATACACCTATGGCGTATCCTGCAAATTATGGATATTTCCCGGGCACGTTGGGGGATGATGGCGACCCGTTGGATTGCGTTGTTGTGTGTAATTCGCCTTTGCGCCCAGGTGTTATTATCGAGGTTCGACCAATTGGCGCGCTGCTTATGGAAGATCAGGCCGGTGGTGATGAAAAAATTATTTGTGTGCCACGTGATAATATCGATCCGTATTACACAACGACTGAATATATTGAACAATTGCCTGCGATTTTGCGTTCTAAAATCGAATATTTTTTCCAGCATTACAAGGATTTACAACCTAATTCTTGGTCGCGGGTTATGGGGTGGGCTGACCGCAGCCAGGCTGATAAAATCATTATGGACAGTATCGACAGGTATTGGGCTCATAAACGTGCGGCACAATAAACGCTTGCGATTGTGTGTGCACAATTTATAATATTCAAAAATTACCAAGGGGGTATGTATATGGCATCTTATATTGCAAATGATATGCGTGTGGGTTGGGTTATTTCCCATAATGGCAAACGCTATTCTGTTATGTCTATAACCAAAGTGAAACCGGGCAAAGGCGGGGCTTTTGTTCAGGCTGATTTGCGTGATATTGATTCAGGCAATAAAGACAATAACCGTTGGCGCGCCGAAGATAAAGTTGAAAAATTAATGGTCGAAGATACGGATTGTCAGTTTTTGTATTCTGATGGCACAGATGCATATTTCATGAATCTGACAAATTACGAACAGTTTACTGTTTCTGTGGAATCTTTGGGCGAACAAATGAAATTTTTAGCGCCAGAGATGATGGTGAAAGTTAATTTTGTCGAAGGACAACCAGTATCTGTTTCTTTGCCGAAAACTGTAATCGCAACTGTTGAAGAAACAGAACCGGCCTTAAAAGGTCAAACTGTTTCCAACAGCGGTGGCAAACCCGCCATTCTGGATAACGGTGTTCGCGTTCAAGTGCCTTTGTTTATCGAACAAGGTGAAAAAATCGTAGTAAATACTGAGACCCTGGAATACGTCGAACGGGCAAAATAAATTATAACGGCATATCTGTGCGCGGGTGCAATTGACTCGTGTACCTCTTGTACACTTCGCAATTGCCACCACGCACATCTATGCCATTCTAATTTATTTTGTACACTTCACACCCGCCAATCTTCGCATCTATACCGTTCTAATTTATTTTATACAGCGGCATACTTCGCAATTGCCGCCACGCACATCTATGCCATTCTAATTTATTTTATACAGTGGCATACTTCGCAATTGCCACCACTGTTCTGGTTTATTTTCCGCTTTGCATGATATTTTTTATTTCGTCCAGGCAATTTTCATAAATATTTTTGCGGCCTGCGGCCAGATAGTCGCGCGGATTAAAATTTTCTGGGTTTTGTGCCAGGTGTTGGCGAACGCCCGCGGTGAACGCCAGGCGGGAATCGCTGTCCACGTTTATTTTACAAATGTTCATTTGAACTGCACGACGTAATTGATCGGGGGCTATGCCGCGGGCATTGGTTAGTTGGCCGCCGAATTCATTAATTGTTTTTATAAAATGTTCGGGCACGCTGGATGCGCCATGTAACACCAGTGGAAAGTCTGGTAATTGTTTTGCAACTGCGGCCAGAATATCAAAACGCAATTCTTCGTTATCTGATTTGCGTTTATATGCGCCGTGACTTGTGCCGATTGCAATGGCCAAAGAATCTGCATTTGTGCGTTCCACGAAATTTACAACGTCGTCGGGGTTGGTGTAACTGGATGTTGTGGACTGGGTGTTTTCATCTTCGATGCCTGACAGTGTGCCCAGTTCAGCTTCGACCGATACATCATATTGATGGGCGAATTCGGTAACTGTTTTAACAAGGTCTGCGTTCGCGTCGAATGGTAATTTCGAGCCGTCTATCATTACTGATGAAAAACCAAGTTTTATTGCAGTCACGCATGATTCAAATGAAGATCCGTGATCCAAATGCAATGCTATGTTATCATTCGGTGATAAGTTTAATCCCCAAATCATGCCACGTAATAAATCTGGTCCCATGTATTTTAATGCTGATTCAGATACGGCCAGAATGACTGGACTGTGGGTGTTGCGTGATGCGTTGATAATTGCCGAGAGTGTTTCCATGTTATAAAAATTAAACGCCGGCACGGCATAGTGATTTTTTAATGCGTCCGCGAACATGCGTTTTGTATTTACCAGTCCAAAATCTTTGTAATCCATTTTTTTTGCCCCTGTGTTTTCAAAAAATTATATCATATTTATATTGCAAGTGTGTTAAGAATTTATCCAACTATAACTTGACAATGAATGTTTTTGTGCGACAATTAATGACGAATCGGGGAGTGTGTCAGAGAGATAACAGATTAAAACCAAAAAGGCGATATATGAAAAAAGTTCTGGTTTCTGTAATCGCGCTGACAACGCTGGCCGGATGTGGCGCATATTATGATTATTACAAGGGTGGCGTTCGTTATACCCAGGATGGCCAAGATTGCATTTATTATGCTGGTGAATATGGGCGTAACTTTTCGCGCTATGTTGGCGGGTTGGATGCCGATAAAAAAATTGTTTATCGCAATACTCGTTGCGAAGATTTGTATGCAATGGATAATTTCGGGCAGGAACCACGTCATGATCGCCAAATTTTGGCCCCGGCTGCTGAAAAAGTTTCATGTAATGCTTGTGCGGCCAAGGTTGAAACATGTGATGCTTGTGCGCAACCTGTATTAAGACGCAGATACATCATTATGCCGGCTATGTAAGAATTATGTTGGTTTGATAAAATGGCGATACTGTTTGTGTCGCCGTTTTTTTGCGTGGCAATCAGGCTTGAAACATATTGAAAAGTATGATAAAATTAAAGGAAAAGAAAGGGGATTTATATGAAAAAAATGTTAAAGAAAATCGGGTTTGCAGGTCTGGTTATTCTGGCGGGTGCAACGGTGGCCGTTGCTGCACAGCCAGGTGCGGGGGGCGTTGGCGTGGTGAACAACGATGGCCTGTGCGGGTTGATTATCCAGATGCAGGGTGTGTTCAAAATTTTACGTACTTTGGCGTTTGTTGGTGCGGCGTTTTTGGTTGCGCAATGGGCGTGGGGTTTTATTAAGGCCGGTGACGTTAAAATGGACGACCTGAGAGACAAAGGTACTGGATTGTTGGTTGGATTT
>JADINE010000011.1 GCA_017694175.1 Candidatus Enterousia excrementavium
TTTTTATTTTTCCTTGCTTTTTGTCGTTTGGTACTTTATTATTCGTTTCACGTTGGCCAGATAGCTCAGTTGGTAGAGCAAGGGACTGAAAATCCCTGTGTCAGTGGTTCGATTCCACTTCTGGCCACCATTTTTTATTTCCCCATTATTTTTGTTGGACGATTATCGACGCCGGCGAATTGTTCGATATGTTTTGCCAATTGCATAACGCGCATATCGTCAAAGCGGCGGCCGACAACCTGCATGCCCAGTGGTAAACCGTTTTCGGCGATTCCAGCCGGTACGCTGCATGCCGGCACACCGGCCAGGTTCATCGCAACTGTGAACAAATCCAACGCATAATATTCCAGTGGCGTTAAATCTGAATCCAATGGCATTGCGGTGCCTGCGCCCGCAGGGCACAGTATCAGGTCGCACTGTTCAAATGCGGCGTTGAAACTGTCTGCTATCATGCGACGAACGCGTGCGGCCTGCATAAAATAAACTTCGTACGATTCGCTGGATAACACGGCCGTGCCAATAATCATACGGCGTTGAACTTCGGTCCCGAAACCGGCGGCGCGTGTCTTTTTATATGTGTCGATTAAATCGGTGCCGTCCACACGCAGGCCATAACGCATGCCGTCATAGCGCGCCAGATTTGATGATGCCTCGGCCGGGGCGATGATATAGTATGCCGCCAATGCGTCCAAAATGTTTGGTATGGATACTTCGACGACGTCTGCGCCCAATGATTTTAAATCGGCAACACGTGCGTCAAATATGCGTTTCATGTCCGGTGAAATTTCAACGTCTGCAAATTCTTTGATTATGCCGATACGCAATTTTTTGCCATCACCCAAAATTGGTGAAAGCGGTGTATGTGCATGAAATCCGGCATCAGCGCTGGTTGAATCCTTTGGATCGTGGCCAGCCATGGCACTTAATAATAACGCAGCATCATCAACCGTGCGGGCGATTGGGCCGGGGGTGTCCAAACTGGACGCGAATGCAACGCAGCCCCAACGACTGCACAGGCCGTATGTCGGTTTCATTCCGACCAGGCCGGTGATGGACGCCGGGAAACGAATCGAACCGCCCGTGTCTGTGCCCGTGCCGCCAATGGCCAGGCCGGACGCAACCGCACTGGTTGTGCCGCCAGATGAACCGCCGGCTGTTAATTTGCGTTCCATTTGCCACGGATTTATGGGTGCGCCAAAGAAACTTGTTTTACTGAATGTGCCCATTGCGAATTCGTCCAGGTTCGCTTTGCCCAGCAGAACTGTGCCGGCGTCGATAAATTTTTGCGATACGGTTGATTCGTATTGTGGAACAAAATTTTCCAACATGCGTGACGCGGCGGTTGTGCGAATGCCGTGTGTGGCAAATAAATCCTTCATCGCGATGGGGATCCCGTCCAGAGGCAATGGATTGCCCGCGGCATAGCGTGCGTCGGACGCGGCCGCGTCCGCCAGGGCACGTTCGGGCGTTGTTGTTATATAGCAATTTAAATCCGCACCATATTTTTCAATACGTTCCAAATATGCGTGTGTTAATTCTGTTGCGCTGATTTCACGCGATTTTAATTTTTCCAGAGCTTCTGTTATTGTTAAATCAATCATTTTATTCATCCATAACTTTTGGTACTGCAAAATAGCCGCGTGATACGCCGGCTGTGTCCGGATCGTTTGCCAAAACTGCATCGCGAATGTTGCCGTCGGTTACAACGTCCGCACGGCGGGGCAGTTTGTGTTCGGCCGGGTTTAACATTGGTTCAACACCGGTTGTGTCGATTTTTTGTAATTTGTCCAGCCAGTCGATAACTGAATCAATATTCATTTGTTCCAGTTTTTCGTCCGATATATCAATTCGTATTAAATCAGCAAATTTTTTTAATTGTTGCTTGCTAAATGCCATTTTGAATCCTATTCTGTTTATAATCTATAAAAACATCAGGGGAAATTATACAATGATTTTGCCGAATTTCAACGATTTTCCGCGCGTGGGGCGTGTGTTGGGCATTGATTGGGGCGCACGTCGTACGGGGGTTGCTGTGTCGGACGCGTCGCGTGAATTTGTGTTTATGCGCCCCGCGATTTTATCGGGGCGGGGTGAAAAATCCATTGCACGTCAGATTGCGGATGTTGCGACATGTGAAAATGTTGTTGGAATTGTGTTTGGGTTGCCATTGCGAATGGATGGAACGGCGTCTGATACAACCGATGCTGTTCGTGCGTGTGCGGCGGAACTGTGCACATACGTTGATTTGCCGGTTGCGTTTATAGATGAAACTTTGACCAGTAATGCCGCCCAGGAAAATATGGGGCGGGTTCGGATTTCTGATATCAAGCGTGATTTAGATTCAAATGCTGCACGTGTAATTTTGGAAAATGCAATTGCAGTTATTCGACGATTGAAATAATAAAAAATGGCGAAAACGGTGCACATAGCACCGTTTTTTATTCTTCGCTTTTATCTGGTATTTTACCGTCTGCGGACAGTAATACCGCAATCCAACGTGTGGAATCAAATTGCGCGGTGATGATGAATATTGCCACCAATAATGGTACGCTGAAAAACATGCCGGCCACGCCCCAAATCATTCCCCAAAATACCAGGTTTATCAATATCGCCAATGTTGATAAATTCAACGTTTTGCCCGTTAATTTTGGTTCTAATATATTTCCAAATATAATCTGTAATGCAATCAGGCCGACTGCGGTTAATATCGGTTGCTGTAATGATGGTGCAGTTACCAATGAATATAATATCGGCAATGCACACGCAACGATTGCGCCGATTGTTGGAATATAACTGGTGACGAATACGATAAACGCCCAGATTCCTGCAAATTCAACGCCAATCATTTGCAACCAGAAATATGACAGCACACCAGTAATTCCCGACAACAATGTTTTCATAAATAAATATTTTTTCATGTTGTCGTCAATGCTGTCCACGATAAAGCGGGCCTTTTTATATTCGCGTTTATTCGTAATCAATGCAGAAAATTTTTTGTTAAATGTGCTTTGTTCCACAAATAAAAATATCATGTATACCAAAATCATGCCCGTTGATGTCACTATGCCGGCGACAGATGCACCAATGCTGGCTGCGATATTTGCAACGTTTGGTATCATGCTTGCATCAAAACGTAACCCCAGCGATTGTGACAGGTAATCGCCGAATTGTACAAATTTATGTTGCAATTCAGGCAATGCCATCGCCATTTCGCGAAACATAGGCTGGATTTGAGTGGCAAAGAAATACAGCAATCCACACATGACCAACACTGATAAAATATTAGACGTCCAATCAAAAGCGCGTGCGGCAATCGGACGATTTCTGCGTTCGTTATCCGAATTAAACGGAAATATTTTTCGTACGTATGTTGCTGTGGCGTTTATCAGGTACCATAAAAATATCGCCACCAACAGTGGAATTAATATGGAACGTCCAACCCACAAGAAAAAAATTATTGCGACAAAAAGAATCAGTCCATTCATCGTTGTCCCCTTTGTATTGCCTTTATTTTACCATAATTTTTCCGTTTGATAAAGTTGTTGTATGTGTCGGATTAATTTGATCGGTAAAATTTTTTTGGTGACTTATGAACAAAAACGTTGTGTTTTTCATTTCTTGTATTGTTGTTGCAATCTGTTTTTGAACGGTGGCATCGGCGCCTGAGTCAGGTTCGTCCAGAATGGCAAGTGTCGGATTGGTTAATACCAGTCGCAACAGCATTAAGCGTTTGCGTTCGCCACCGGAAAAACCGACGTTGATACTGCGATTCAGCCATTCTTTTGGAATTTCCAGTTTTTCGCGCGCTGATTCCAGGCTGGCCAGAAATTCGCCCATCGATAAATCGTGGCCTGTGTTAAAATGATGATGTGCAGCCATGCTGTGTTTAAGAAAACTTAGTACAGTCAGGCCCGGGATTTCCGGCACGTTTTGTGTGCCAACAAAAATTCCCAGCAATGCACGTGTGGTTGTGTTTTCGTGTGTTATATCACGACCGTCAAATATAATCTGGCCTTGGTCAATGTGATATTCAGGTGTGCCAGATATTGCCGCCACAAGTGTTGATTTGCCAGACCCGTTGCGCCCCGCCAACAAGTGACGGGCCCCGCGTGTTATTGTTATGTTTATATCTGCAAGTAACTGTTTGTCGTTCAGTGATACAGATAAATCTTTGATTTCCAATATGTTTGTTTTTTTCATTTTCGTTCCAATGCCATTTGAATTAATTGTTTCGATTCAACCAAAAATTCCATTGGTAATCTTGATATTACTGGGGCCGCAGTTGCGCCGATGATAAGTGCGGTGGCGGCATCTTCGTCCAAGCCAGACTGCATTAAAAACTGCAATTGTGCCGCGTCGATTGCGCCGGTGGTTGCTTCGTGACTTTGGTGATTGTCGGCGTTGCCATGGATGATGGTTGGCAATGTGTTTGCAATGGCGGTGTTGCCAATCAAGCGCGTGTCACATTTTGATGCGTTTGTGCCACCGTGACCGGAAAAAGATACCAGACTGCGAAATGTTTGACGTGATTCATCCAAGGTAACACCATAGGATACTATGTTTGACACGGTGTTGTTGCCAATGTGAATCATTTTTGTGCCTGTGTCAGCCTGTTGCGTGCCGCGTGTGATTGCAAGTGAATAAAAATCACTTTTTGCGCCATCGCCTGCAAGTATTGTTGATGGGTATTTCCACGTCATGGCGGCGCCGATTTCAACCTGGGTCCAATCCAGGCGTGCATTGTCATCGCATCGACCGCGTTTAGTTACAAAATTTAATATACCGCCCGGGTGTTTTTTATCGCCTGCATACCAATTTTGTACAGTTGCATATTTAACTGTGGCGCCCGAATGTGCAACGATTTCCACTACGCCGCTGTGTAATTGGTGGTTTGGACGACGTGGGGCACTGCAACCCTCCATATAACTTAGTTCGGCGCATGTGTCTGCGATTATTAATGTGCGTTCGAATTGGCCGATTTTTGCGGTTTCAATTCTGAAATAACTGGCCAGGTCAATGGGGCATTTGGTGTTTGGAGGAATGTATACAAATGTGCCGTCTGAAAATACGGCGGCGTTTAGTGCGGCAAAGAAATTGTCGCCGGTCGGCACCACCGTGCCAAGATATTTTTTTACCAATTCAGGATATTGTTTGACCGCATCCGACATCGGCAAAAATATTATTCCCAATTTGTTTAATTCATCAGTGTATGATGTGTGAACAGAACGACTGTCGATAACTGTATCTGTTGCCATGCCAAGTAAAGCACGTTGCTCGTTTTCCGGCAGACCCATTTTTTCGTACGTTTCACGCAAGTCTGAATTATCGATTTGTTTTTGTTCGTTATAGTAATTCAAATCATCATAGTTAATTGGCGCGTAATCAATTTCGGCCCAATGTGGTTCCTGCATCTTTTGCCATGTGTGAAATGCCGCGATACGCCAATCCAGTAACCATGCAGGCTCGGCCCGGGTGGCGGATATTTCACGAATAATTTGTTCAGTTAATTTCGGCATAAATTACGGTTCTGTTGTTTGGGCGGCCAATTGTTTTGCCTGGGTAAAAAATGTTAATGATTGCCCAAGCAGGCCGTCTGTGAATGTTGCAGCCAGTATGCCATCGGGATCTGTTGTCGTCAAGTGGTGCAAAAACGCGTCTGCGCGGGTCATATAGTTGTCAATGCTGCGTGCAACTTCGGCATCAAGTTTTATGCATCTGCGCAATTTTTCCAAAGCAAATGGATTTTTCGCGTATTCGTCCATAATCCCGCCCAATGCACGCCATAATGGATGCTCGTTCGTGTTGCGGGGCATAACATCAATTGCTGCCATGATCGGAATAAGATTTTGTAATAAATCTTGGTAAATCATTTCCGCGTTTTCTGTGACTGCGTTTGTGGCAGATTTGTTTTTAAGCACTGATTGAATTTTTACAATCAGGTTATACTGATACGTCAGTGTTTTTGAAAGATTGCGCAGGCGGCCTGTTGCAGTGAATAAAAAATACAGCATTACAAATTGAATTAATAAAATTCCCGCAATTCCAGCGATAATTAACGTTTCTTGCATTTATGCCCCCACATAATTTTTTGTTATCTGGTTCAGTATAACATCTTTTGTCGATTCGTGCGATTTTATCTTTGGTTGGGGTAATTTTTTTGGGGGCGCAGGGTGCGTTTTCGTCTTGCACAGATTCGGTCAACTTGTTATAATAATATGTAATAATATGATAACGCATTCAGGAAAGGAAGTTTTTATGTTCCGCAAATTTTTGATTGTCGCAATGTTTGCAACCGCGGCAGGGTATTGCTTTGCCGCAGAAACATCTTTGCCCCAGGTGGTCACGTCAGAGGTTTATTACAGCGCTGAACCAGTGGCAAGTGAATCCCAGACTGTGGAAGTGGCACAAACAAATCAGGTGCCTGTGTGGCCGTTGGCGGGGTCTGATGCAGATGTTACTGTTGCGTGCGAGGGTGGGGCGTGCGCCGGTTCAAAGCAGGACGATAATATTCGCATCGTTTCTAAGATAGGTGCCGATTTGGTGGTGGAAAATAATTTCAACCTGGGTGGCGCAACAGATGGTGATTTTAACGGTTGGTCTGGGGGGGCGAATATGCTGCACGGAACACAGGTGCCGGCCGGGTTTGATAATTCATGTGCGTCTGGGGCGGAAATGCCACTTTTGTCGCGCGAAATGCTGGAAGATGATGGGGGGACTATTTTGTCTGTGTCGCGCAGTGGACGCCAGGATTGCAATCAATATCGTGATGGATACGAAGCGTTCATGGCCAAGGTTGGTATGAGTGAGGAAGAAATTGCCGCCGCTAACGAAGCGGAACAGGCTTTGGATGCGGAAATTGCAGTTGATGTTTCTGCGGATGAAGAGGCACCAATTATTTTAACAGATCAGGTACGTTCGTGGGTTGTTGCCAATGGGCAAACTTTGCGCGAAGTGTTACAAGACTGGTGTAATAAAGAAGGTTGGGATTTGGTTTGGGCGACTTCGCGGGAATATCCAATCGAGGCCAGTGCCGTATTCAAAGGGCGCTTTGTTGATGTGGCGTCGGCTTTGGTGCGTAATTTTGCACGTGCAACACCAATCCCATATGCCAAGTTTTACAAGGGTAATCGCGTATTAGTTGTATCGACAAACGAAGAATAATTATGTTTGTGTGGGGCCGAGGAGAATAGAAAAATGACCAATCCGATGAAATATTTATTTGTGTGTGGCGTGTTTGGGGCAATGGTTGCTGGGTGCGCCACAAAGGAATCGGCCAAGGTTGCGGCGTCTGTGGATCAGGATTTTATTAATGCGTATGATGCGTTCGAAATGTCAAAAAATCCGCCGGCCAAGGTTGCCAGTGGTGATACGGTTTCTATGTCCGAAGGGGTTTGGTTGGGCGCTTCGTCAACTGTGTTGGCACATCGGAATAACTTGCCGTCGCAATTTGAAACCAGTACGGGTATTACCGTTTTGTTAAATTCACCGGTAACACTTACTGCGTTGTCGAATAATATTACTGCGATTACAGGGATTCCCGTTAAAATTGACAGTCAGATAAATGCTGAAAAATTAAAAAAGACGATTAATGTCGCTTATACGGGAAGTTTGTCTGGTCTGTTGTCACAGATTGCAACGGATTTGGATTTGTTGTGGTATTATGATAAATCATCCATAGTTTTTTATGAGACAGAAACAAAAACGTTCACATTGTATGCGTTGGGAACAGATGTGTCCTATCAAACCGCGGTCGAAACGGATGATGGCAATGCGGTGTCGTTGGAATCTACGTTGAAAGAATGGGATGAAATCGAAAATGCGTTGGAAACCATTATTGGCGATACAGATAACGCTTCGTTTACAGTTTCGCGCAGTTTGGGCACAATTACTGTGACGGCACCACCGTCTGTGCTGACGCGCGTTGGCGAATATATTGAACGTCAGAATAAACGTTTGTCGCAATTGGTTACAATCGATGTCAAAGTGTTACAAGTCTCGATTTCCAATGATTCTGCGTTTGGGTTGAATTTGGCGGCCGCTATTAATTCGGCGTCGGGGTTAAATATTGTTGCCAATCCAAAGAACAATATCACCAGTACCGAGGCTTCGTCGATGAATATCGCAGTGTTGTCTAATGCTGTATCTGGGTTGACTGGGGCCACCCATCAAGAGGGCAGCAGCACTGTTGCAGGTGCGTATACCCAGGATCAAATTCAAAACGGATCTTTGTCTGGATTGGCCGGGACTGATGCGTTGATTCAGGCGTTGGCCAAGCAGGGTAAGGTTTCGTTGGTTACAAACGTTGGGGTGACAACACGTAATAATCGTGTGGCGCCTGTGAATAATACGCGTACAACTGGATATATTAAACGTTTTGAATCGCGTAACTTTACAACTGTGGAATCCAGCACCGTTGACCAGGATGATTTGGAAACTGGGTTTTCGATGCAATTATTACCGAACGTTTTGGAAAATGGCAAAATTTTGTTGCTGTTCAGAATGTCGGTGCGTGAATTGCTGCATATGTCAACCCAAACAATTGGTGAAGTTACACTGCAATTGCCCGAGGTTGAAGAACGCAGTTTCATGCAGGAAGTAATTATGGAATCTGGACAAATGCTGGTTGTTTCTGGGTTCGAAAAACAGCAAAGTAATGACACCCGTTATGGGTTGGGTGATCCGGACTTTATGGCGCTGTCTGGTTCGCGCGAAACGTCGGCAACGCGTGATGTGTTGGTGGTTATATTAACACCGCAGGTATTGGTAAGTCCGATGGATGCTGAACGCAGCATACAGCAACATTGGGGCGCGCCACTGAATTAAAAAATCCCCGGAAACGGGGATTTTTTTGTTGGCTTTTATTTATTTTTTTGCTTGTGTTGTCGATTCGTTTTTTTCTGTAATTATCCCGTACGAGTTGGGTCGTATGTATGTCGAACATAAACCTCCCGTTTTTTTAGTTTGTTTTTACACCAAAAAATCCGCAAAATTCTGCGCTTTTTTTAATTCCAAAATGTCGAACACAAACGGACGTTTGGATCCGTTGGTTGGTTGTAAAAGGGGGGATACGGGTTTTCTTTATTATGTGGCGCACAATCAGCCTTTCTTTGCTGTCAGTCGTTTGCATGTTTGGTGCCACTGGTGCGTTGGCCGTTGTACAATCGTACAGTTTTACAATAAATGGCCCCACAGATGTTTATGTGTTTCGTGGGGGTGATGGTAATGCAGGCACTGTTAATGTGGATGGAAATGTTATCAGTGGTGGTGGGGGCGGCGCATCGGGCGTGCCAAGTATGGTTGCGTTTGGTGATAATGTTGTAATTTCTGATGGCGGTCCGGGTGGCCGTGGTGGGCGCGGCGTTGCCAATAATTCCGAGGTTTATGAATGTGGTTCTGATGGGGGCGGTGGTGCCGTTCAGGCAAAATTTACTTTGGCGCAAAATTTGGATGGCGGCGCAGGTGGCAGCGGTTCAACCGGCACCAGTGCCAGCAGTTTTGTGCGCATTTATAAATTTGGGTAATAAAAAACGCCCAAATGGGCGGTTTTTATTGCAAGAATTTCATACAAGATTATGCCATTTTTGCAACACGTTTTGTTAAACGCGAAATTTTACGGGCGGCACGCTTTTTCGGCATAACTTTGCCCGCGGATTTCATAATCTTGCTTTCAGCGTTGCGTACAGCTGCAACGGCGGCGGCTTTGTCACCAGATTCAACGGCAACCAATACCTTTTTAGCCGCGGTTTTAACCGCACTGCGACGTGAATTATTTACGGCATTTTTCTTTTCCGTAACTAAAATTCTTTTTTTAGATGACTTGTGATTTGCCACTTTATTTTCCTTTTATTTAGCAATGCTTTTTGCTATTTTATAGAAAACAAACACAAAATCAAGGAAAAATAAAATGATAGCAGATTCTTTTAATCTTGTTGCAGCGGGGGCAATTTTAATTTCTTATCTGTTGGGTTCAATACCAATGGGGCTGATTTTAACCAAAATTACAGGCCATGGCGATATTCGTAAAGTTGGCAGCGGCAATATTGGCGCAACAAATGTTATGCGTATCGGTGGGTTGCGGTTGGCGGCGCTTACATGGATTTTAGATATGGCCAAGGCTATTGCTGCGGTTTGCATCGGTTATGCTGTGGCTGATGTGGTCTTCGCTGCGTGGTGTGGGTTTGCCGCAATTGTTGGGCATTGCTATCCGATTTGGTTGCGTT
Organism: Candidatus Enterousia excrementavium; assembly: GCA_017694175.1. GTDB lineage: Bacteria > Pseudomonadota > Alphaproteobacteria > Rs-D84 > Rs-D84 > Enterousia > Enterousia excrementavium. The sequence goes on from JADINE010000011.1 coordinate 10,221, forward strand.
TTCGTGGGGGAAAGGGGATTTCTTCTTTGTTTGGGGTGTTGTTGGCATCGTCGCCATTGTCGTTTGCAATTTGTGCAGTCGAATGGTTGGCGGTGGCGTTAACTTCGGGATATTCTTCGTTGGGGGCTGTGTTCGTGTTTTGCACTATGCCGGTGTTGGGTTTTGTTTTTGGCAATGGACTGGGGTGGCCGTTTTTAGCCATTGGATTGCTGTGTTTGTGGCGGCACAGATCAAATATAGGACGATTGATTCATGGAACCGAATCAAAAATAGAATGGAAATGGAAAAAATAATTTTTATGCGCCGCGTGTTACGCGGCGTTTGTTTTTGTGCGGTTTATCCTTTATTTTTTGTCGAATTTGTGGTATAATGCGTGGGAAATAAACAGGGACGAGAGATGAAAATATTTACATCCTTTATCGCAATGTGTTTAATGGCGATGCCAGCAATGGCGTTGACGCCGGCTGGACAATCCAGACGGTCTATGTCGGCACAAATGGTGACAAGTGCACCACGTGCAACTGCGTCGACTAATCAAATTTCTGATATGGCAAATGCCACTGCGGGGGTGGCGGTGGTTGATAAATCCAGTGTGCGTGTGCCGGTGCCTGATGATTTTGGTGATGGAAATTCGGGTGGCGGTGATGACGTGACGGATGATGATAATCAAAATACTGATGATGACAAGTTGGCCGAAATTGAACGCCAAAAGCAGGCTTGTTTGAATAATAATATCGGTGTTGGAAATACGTTCGTTTGGGCATCGCGTTACAGTAATACGACGAATTATGCATCTATGGTTGAAGATGTAAATAATCCTGAAAACAATGTGTGTTTCGTTTTGGTGAATGTTACGTCTGCGGATCCAAGAATCGATGTGTCTGATGTGCCGGAAAAATATTTCCAAATGGGTCAGAATATAACATGCGGTTCGTGGGCCGACGCAGGTGTGTTGCGTCAGCGTATCTTGGATGCTAAACGTTCTGGACGTACGTGGGCAACTGTTGGCGGTGCCGTGGGTGGTGCAGGCGTTGGTGTTGGCATGATGGAATTGTTCGGGAATCGTTTGATTGGTGGCGATGTTATGGGGCAAAGACAATATGAACTGAGTGGGGATGCTACGCAGTTATTAATAGTGCAATTAAGGGCGTTGCGTAACCAGGATCCTGAACGGTTTAATCAATATATGGATGCGCTGGAAACTTTGCAGAAAGAATGTGAAAGTTGGACCGGTGCTGGACAACCCGAGGTTTGCAGTCAATACGATTTTGTTCGTTTACAAAATGCACGAAACTAAATCGTGTTGTAATGATTTTTATCCCGCGATTCGTTCGCGGGTTTTTTATTAAAAATAGTACTTTTGTTATATAGGGGTATTTTTTATAGTGTTTGTATGAATATGGATGAATTGTTTAATAAATTACTGTTGTTGCGAACCCCGGGTGTTGGGCCGGCAAAATATAATGCTTTGGTAAAAAAGTTTGGTGGGGCGGATGATGTTGTAACAGCGGTTGGTGTTGATGGGGCTGTTCGCGATTCGGTTATGCGTGAACTGGATGCAGCGCAAAAATTGGGAATACATTATATATGTGATACGGATGATTGTTATCCAATCATGTTGCGTGCGTTGAAGAATCATCCGCCTGTGTTAAGTGTGCGCGGAAATATTGACGCGTTGTGCAGGCCCATGGTCGGAATTGTTGGAACACGGCATGCAACTGCGGCAGGAATGCGAATCACAGGTGATATTGCGCAAAAGCTTGCTGAACATGGCAATGTTGTTGTGTCTGGAATGGCAATGGGTACAGATACGGCCGCGCACCGCGGGGCATTACAAGTTGGCGGAAATGCACAGACAGTGGCGGTGTTGGCGGGTGGTGTCGACGTTATATGGCCATTGGAAAACGAATCGTTGTATTGGGAAATTGTTGCGCGTGGAGCGGTGATAAGTGAAATGCCTGTGGGCGTCGCGCCTTTGGCTCAACACTTTGTGATTCGAAATCGTTGGATTGCCGGAATGGCTGAAAAATTAATATTGGGCGAGGCTGATTTGAAGTCTGGCAGTATGACAACCGCGCGATTCGCAATTGAAGCAGGACGTGAAATTTGGGCGATTCCATCGCATCCGTTGGATTCCCGGGCTGCGGGGCCGAATTCATTAATAAAAACGGGTGCCGCAAAATTGTGCAGTGGGGCGTCTGATTTTTTTGTCGCAGAAAAAAATTCGTATCAAATGCAAAAAAATGAAAAAAAATTCGCAGATGAAAATTCTGTTTTAGACGCTTTGGGAACAATTCCTGTGTCTGAAACTGTATTGTCAGAAATTGCCAAAAAAACAGTTTCGGAAATAAAAGCTGAATTGGTTGTTCTGGAATTGCAGGGTTTAGTGCGAAAAGTTGACGGCGGTTATGTGCGCGCGTGAAAAAAATCTTGTCTATACATTGTATATACAAAGCGCAGAAAATAAGGAAAAAAACGAATCGTTGTCAAAAAATAAAACATCAAATTTGGTGCAAGAATTAATTGCAAACCTGGATTTATCATTTAACTTATGTGACGTATCCAAAACGATTGATGACACATCAATCACCAAGAAAGCGAGAGGGGTTAAAAGTAGGGCTTTACATAAACACTAAATCTTTATGACGCGCATTCAAGCCGGAGTAAAATTTAGCGTTTATGTGCAGGTGATTTTTATACTCTGACGCATTTGACGGAACTCTTTGAAGGGAAGGAAAGGAGAAACAATATGATGCAGGCAGTGGCGATGAAAACAATGGCAAACTTGGAACAAATCCGGGGGGCAATCGCCGCGAAAATAGATTCTGCAACATTTACTGCCTGGATTTCCCCGCTGCAATTTGATGTTCGTGATGATGTGTTGGTGTTGACTGCGCAAAATCAATTTTCTGCTGATTTTATTGGTTCTGTTCATAAAAATGTTTTGGCAGGTGTGGCCGCGCAGTTCGGGTTGAAATTGGAAATTGCTGTGCGTGGCGCGACGGCGGTGGCGGCACCGGTGGCAAATGATAATGCATTGCAATCATACAGCCCGGCGGCAACTGTTGCCCAGACTGTGACAACAGATGCGCACGCGTTTGATTCTTTCGTTTGTTGTGATGAAAATGCTTTCGTGTTATCGGCATGTAAAAAAATAGCGGCGGGTGTGGTATCTTTTTCCCCGCTGTTTATTTATGGGCCGGCAGGATGCGGAAAATCTTTGTTGGCTGACTGCATTGAAAATGCAGCGGCGGGGCGCGTTATTAAAATGTCGGGTGGGCAATTTGTTTCTGAATTCGCGCGCAGTTTGCACGACAGAACTGTTTTCGCATTCAAAGATTTTTGCCGCAACTGTGATACATTTATTTTGGATGATGTACAATCTTTGGCTGGTAAACGCGCAACATGTGAAGAGTTTGCTCAGTTGATTATGGATTTGCGCGCGGCTGGTAAAAATGTTGTGTTAACCGCAAATGCAGCCCCAAGCAATTTGACAGGATTTGATCATCGTATGCAATCTTTGTTGGCGTCTGGGTTGGTTGCTGATGTCGTTGCACCAAATAATAATGTAAAGCGTGTTATGCTTGTGCGCGCAGGGGTTGTAAGTGATGTTGCCGATGCAATCGCGTCACGTGTTGCGGGTGATGGGCATTTGGTTGCTGGTGTGGCAATGAAAATTAAAACATATGCTGAATTAATGGGCGAAAATGTTACAATGGATGTTGCAACACGTTTGTTGGCAGATACTTTACAAAAAGCAAAAACACCAATCGCAATGGTGAAATCTATGTGCGAAAAATTGGGTGTGTCTTATGATGCTGTGTGTGGCAAAGGGCGCAGCCGCGCATTGGTGTTGGCGCGCCAGGTTATGATGGTGGTTTTGAAAAATGCGACAAATATGTCGTTGACTGAAATAGGGCGCGTGTGTGGCGATCGTGATCATGCCACTGTTGTTTATGCGATTTCGCAAATTGAAAAATTGCAAAAAAGTGATTTGGTTTTGGCTGCACAAATTAATCAATTGGTTGCCGATTGCAAATAATTAATATTGATAATTTTGTCGTGATGGAATTTCACTGTTGGAAATACGGGAATTTTGTGGTAAAATTATCGTAATAATTATGTGGGGCATTTCCCATATGCAGGAGGGAAATATTATGAAAAAATTTTTATTTGCGGTTGTGGGGTGTGTGCTTGGATTTTCAGGTGTTGCATGGGGCGATGATGGTTCTGGGTTTGAGGTTGGATGTAAGCCGACGCGTTGTGATGTCAGTATGGGTAATGATCGTTTAAATGCCGACACATTGGAAAATACAGGCGCGGCAAGGCGGGCGGCTGCGTCGTGTTACATTTGCGAAGAAGGCTATTGTGAAGATGGCGATATCGTATGGACCAAAGATTTATCCAGATTTATGGTGTGTCGCCATTCGTACGGGTGGGGGGATGATAAATGGCATAACTATGAGCCAACTTATTGTGCGGACGAGACTAATTTAACAGTTGATTTTGATCGTGGTGGTACTGGGCTGGCAAAGTATTGGAAATTAAATGGGCACGGGTATACCGAACAGGAAATGCTGGGGAATAATGCGCGCGGGATGGTGACTGGCCAGAATGTTTGTTACTATTACGCGTGTCCAGATGGTCTGCGGTTTGATGTAGAGCAAATTAAATGTGTTTCATCATTGGGACAGGTGGATGACGATGCAGGACAAAGAGACGATGATGATGGGAATGGCGAAAATTCCGGCGGTGGTAATGCGAGAAATGATACTTTTGAATGTGTCGATCGCTGCAAGGGGATGAGTGGGCAACAATATGCGGAATGCACAACGTGTTGTTTGGTGCCTGCGTCCTATGCTGATTGGGTTAATGGTGAATGCAGATGTGTTGAAAATCCATCGTATGATTTTAATGTTTTAACGCAGAAGTGCGAGCCGGAACAGGAAGAAGAGAGTGGTGAACAAGACAATGACCCGGCGTATCAATGCGATCAACAAAAGATTCAAATGCTGTGGCAGTTAAGTGTTCAATATGGTGGCAACCAGGAAATTGTTACGCGTATTAATCAAATCTTTACCTATTGTGCCGGTGCACCGGTCGAGGCTGTGTTTAATACAATGATTAGCCAATTGAATGTGATTGTTGATCAGACCGAAAAAGATAATGATGCAGTCGAACAGCAGTCGTTGGCCCGCAGTCGTATTGAAAGTGCCGCTAAAACATTGCAGGGTATAGAATCTGGGTTGCGGGTGAGTGCGTGGCGCAATGACGAGGGTAAATTTAATACATCGCGTTTGTTGTCTGATTCCATTGCCGGGGTGGTGTTGGGGACTGCCGGTGGATTGATAACAAGTAATGTAGTAAAAAAGAACCAGGTCGAAGATGGGTTCGAAGATTTACAATGCACCGTTGGTGGTCAGGTGGTTGCCAGCTGGGGTGATGAGTTCCGCGTCGGTATCCAATAACACTAGATGGGGAAAACGTAAACACCGGGTGAAAACCCGGTGTTTAATTTATGTATAAAATTATTTCTGTTTTATACGCGATGCAAGTGCTGACCACATTGCAATACGTTTTTTGCTTTGTTGTACCATATCGCGACGGGTGGCATGATTCAGGCGCGACATTAAATCCGGCAAATTGTCGTATTTATTTGTTATCAGGTCGCCGTTTGGATACATGTACGCGACAGGTGTGCGGGTTTCTTTGTCCAGATATTCAACTATGGTTGATGCCAGGCGTTTTTCCGTGTCTGTCATTAGGTTCATGTAATACTGATAGTGCGCATACATTGTGATGGGGCCTGGGTTTATGAATTGTTTGCATTGTCCCCAGCCGTTATCGTGTGGTAATTTTTCGCCGTTTTGTTCAATCACGCCCAGTGGGGTCGTTTCGCAACGTTCAAACAAGGTCGGATTCATAAATACAGTTTGTTTGATTATGTATGTGTTTTTTAATTTTTTACTGGGGCGTGTCGGGGCTGATTGTGTTTTTGCCACAGCGGTTTGATTTTTTTTGAATATCATGCGTGCATTCCTTTTATTTTTACCGTCACTATAATTATGGTACAAATGTGTAAATTGTCAATCGGTAAAGGCAAAATAAAATGCCCGCATGGGCATTTTGATTTATACAAACAAATCTTTGACAAATTGTGCGTGTTCGGTGATGAATTTGAATCGAAATTCTGGTTTTTTGCCCATAAGTTCCGATACTATGGTGCGCGTTTTTTCAGTATCTTCGGCACCGTCGTCGGTTCGTGGGGGTAATTCAACCCGTATTAAGCGCCTTGTTTTTGGCGACATTGTTGTTTCTTTTAATTGGTTTGGCATCATTTCGCCAAGACCCTTGAATCGAGAGATTTCGATTTTTTTGTTTTTGTATTTAGTGTTTTTTAAATTTTCCAATTCTTCATCTGTGTCGACGTATATCGATTCTGTGCCACAGGTTAATTTATACAGTGGGGGACACGATAGATACAGGTGGCCGCCATAAATCAGTTGTGGCATCATCTGATAAAAAAATGCCATAAGCAGTGATGCGATGTGACTGCCGTCGACGTCGGCATCGGTCATAACAATTATCTTTTCATAACGCAGTTTTGATTCGTCCCAATCTTTGGCTGTGCCGGCGCCAATAATATCAATTAATTCGTTTAATTCTTTGTTCGCACTGAAACGTTCGTCGGAATTTGATACGACGTTTAACACTTTGCCGCGCAAGGGCATAATTGCCTGGGTCGCGCGGTCGCGTGCCTGTTTTGCAGTGCCGCCAGCGGATTCGCCCTCGACTATGAATAATTCTGTGCCGTCAATGCCGTGCTTGGAACAATCGGCCAATTTTGCCGGCATGCGAATGCGTTTTGTTGGGGTTTTGCGGGCGATTTCTTTTACTTGTTTGGTTTTAATGCGGGCATTTGCCAGGTTTATCACAAAATCCAATACTGCGTTTGCGGTTTTTGGATCGGATGCCAGGAATATTTCCCACGGATCGCGCAGGGCGTTTTCGGTAAAACGTGCAATTTCTGGGTTGGATAATTTTTCTTTGGTTTGACCCAAAAATTGAGGCGTTTTGTAAAATACAGATACTATTGCCGCCACGGAATCAAATACGTCATCGCTTATTATCGATGCGGCGGATTTGTTGTTAACTTTTTCACCATATGCCTTTATCCCGCGGGTGATGGCCGATTTGAATCCTGTTTCATGTGTGCCACCGTCTATGGTTGCGATTGTGTTGCAGTATGATGCAAAAAATCCATCGTCGGATGCGGCGCCATTTTCATCGGTTAAAAATGTTAAAGCCCATTCAACACGCCCGGAATCATCAGGAAAATCCACTGTGCCACTGAAAATTTTTGGTAAAATGCGCGGTTTGTCGCGTGTTTTTTCATCCAAAAAGTCGGCCACGCCATTGGGATAGTAAAAATCCGTTTGGGCGGGGATGTTCATGTCTTCGGTTAATAATTCTGGGTTGCAAATCCAAGTTACCCGGACGCCGCGCGATAAGAACGATTTTGCGCGCGCCATGCGATAAATTTTTATTGGTTTGAATACTGCGTTTGCGCCAAATATTTCATCGTCAATCGTAAATCTTATTTTGGTGCCATGATTTTTAGTTGCGTCGCCCCGGGTCATTGAACTGGTTGGTTTGCCACGTGAAAACGTTTGGCGCCATTCATAGCCGTCACGTGAAATGGTTACTATCATTTCAGAGGACAGCGCGTTTACCACAGAACTGCCAACGCCATGCAGACCACCACTTGTTTTATACACATTGTTATTGAATTTTCCGCCCGAATGCAGGGTGGTTAAAATTACTTCCAACGCTGATTTGCCGGGGAATTTCGGATGTTCGTCAACCGGAATACCGCGGCCATCATCGGTGATTTCAATCGTTTTTGCATCAATTAAATTTACTGTGATTTTTTTTGCGAAACCGGCCACAGCCTCGTCAATCGAGTTGTCCAGAATTTCCACCGGCAAATGATGCCATGCCTTTTCATCTGTGCCGCCAATGTACATGCCGGGACGCAAACGAACAGGTTCCAGACCTTCGAGTACCTGGATATCTGATGCATCGTATGTGTGTGTGTTTTGTTCATTCATAGCACAATATTATTAGTACATTTTAACAATTCTTGCAAGTGAAAGAATTTTTGGCCGTTGCAGAAAATAAGGACAGAACGGTACTTGCATTTTTTTTAAATATACTTATATTTCCTGGGACAGATAAAATCGGGAATATGAAAAATGAATAAAAATCCATATGAAGTTTTAGGCGTCGCAAGAAATGCGTCTGATGATGAAATTAAAAAGGCGTATCATAAATTGGTTATGAAATATCATCCAGACAGAAATCCTGGGGATAAGGCGGCCGAAGAAAAATTCAAGGAAGTTAATAACGCGTTTGATATTTTGAAAGATCCGCAAAAACGTGCCGCATACGACAGGTTTGGTGATGCGGCTTTTGCTGGGGGAAATGCGTCGGGTGCCAATCCGTTTGGTGCAGGTGGTAATCCGTTCGGCAATGGGGCTTTCCATTTTAATATGGGTGGTGGCGCCGGCATGGATGATATCCTGCGCGAGGCTATGCGTGGTTTTGGGTTCGATATGGGTGGTGGTGCGTCGCGTGGGGATGCTGCGCGGCGTGGACGCGATTTGCTGGATGAAGTTTCAATAGATTTGCGTGATGCTTATTTTGGAACAACGCATACTGTGAAATTTACGACCAATGTCGAATGCGATAAATGTCACGGTTTTGGAACTGCTGATGGGAAAGAAGCGCCGACGTGTTCGCGTTGCCATGGTTCTGGATATGTGCGCGCGTCGCGCGGGTTCTTTGCGATGGAAACACCGTGCCCCGAGTGTAATGGAACCGGACACAAGATAGATAAAAAGTGCAGCCAGTGTGATGGCGCGGGTGTGTTGCGTAAAACGCGCACGTTGGATGTAAAAATTCCGGCTGGGGTCGAAGATGGCGCGCGTTTGCGCTTGGCAGGTCAGGGCGAAGCAGGCCAAAATGGTGCGCCGGCCGGGGATTTTTATCTGGATATTCGTGTGCGCCCGGATAAAAGATTTGTTCGAAATGGTTCTGATTTGATTACCCGGGCAGATGTGCCGTTTACGACACTTGCGCTGGGCGGCGAAATCGAAGTTGATACAATCGATGATAAAAAATTGTCGGTCAAGGTTCCGGCTGGCACACAAGTTGGTGAAAAATTACGCGTGCGTGGGCATGGAATGCCTGGACGTCGTGCGGGGACGTTTGGGGATTTGTATATCGAAATAAATATGCCTGTGCCAACAAAGTTAACTGAAAAACAAAAGAAAATATTAACCGAGTTTGCTGGTACGAAAAGTGCGAAGAAAAGTTGGTTTTAATACGTATTAAAAAACGCGCTATGTACATGATTTACTGCACATAGCGCGTTTTTTTTATTTTGTTAATTTGTGTATTAATCTTTTATTTGTTTTAATTTTTCGGCAAATGTAAATGTATATTGTGTTGCAGACCACAGGGATGCAATCAATGCCAACCACAAAACTGTTACACCAATGTATGCGAAGGTATCATATGGGCACAGTTGTGTGGCGTCGTCAGTTGACATACACGGCATAAGTAACAGTGCACAAATCGCAATCATTTGCAATGTGGTTTTTATTTTGCCCATTGAAAAACGTGCCTTGGGTACGGGCATTTCTATTTTTTGTGTGCCCAAAAATTCGCGCAGGCCGCTTATGTACAATTCGCGGGCAATCATTATTATTGCCGGAACAATAATCATCCATGGCGCAATGCCCTGTACAGGAAGTTCGGACAAGTTAGATGCCAAAACAATTGCCAATATGATTATTGTGTTGGAAACCAAAAGTTTGTCGCCTATGTGATCCAGAACACCGCCCAGTTTGGTACATACGTTATATTTGCGCGCCAAAAAGCCATCGAACCAATCGGATATCGAGCCCAGTAAAAACAAAATAAATGATGTCCAATATAATTCAAGCATTAATGTTGGAATAATCGCAAATGCCGCTGTAATGCGGAATGCTGATAAAAAGTTTACGAAAAATTTCATAATACAACTCCTTTATATATACCGCCAATTATATCACGTCTGAATGAAAATGGGCATAGATTTTTTCCGCGGCTGCTTTGCCCAGGCCGGGTACGCGTATAAGCGCATCCAATGGGGCATCCGTGATTGCGCGCACAGAACCAAAATGGTTCAGTAATGCACGTTTGCGCGTTGGACCGATGCCATCGATTTCATCCAATACGGATGAAGTCATTTGTTTTGCGCGAACTGTGCGATGAAAGGTTATTACAAATCTGTGTGCTTCGTCGCGGACAGCGCGCAGTAATAAAAACAGGCGCGAATCTTTTGGAATATCGCGGCATATTGTGCCGTCGGGCATGATGAAATGTTCGTCGCCATCGCGAACTTCGCCCTTGGTAACGCCAAGAATAGGGATGTTTGGTGCCGTTTTATGGGCTATGTTCCATTGGGCGGGACCACCGTCAACCACGATTAAATCCAATTTAGGACCACGTTCCACTGCGCGTGATACGAATTCCGCCATCATGGCGATATCATTGCCAGCCGCGGACGTGTTACGTAATTTGAAATGTCTGTATCCGGATTTAATAAATCCATCATGGCCGAATGTTATCATTGCGCCCACAGGATTGCGACCGAATAAGTGCGAATTATCAAATACGCCCGCACATTCGATGTTTAACCCCAGCCATTTTTCCAAATCTTTTACTGAATCTGTCCAATCAAAATTCGCGCTGTGTGCATGATTCCGGCGTATACCGCGTGTTGATGTTTGTGTTAATGCGGCGATTTTATCACGTACAACAGCGGCCGATTCAAAATCCATATTCGCAGAATATTTTTTCATTTGTGCGGTTAAGTCGGCAATAATTGGTTCGCTGTCGCCAGTTAAAATTCGACGGGCCAATGCCACATTTTCGGCGTAATCGGTTTGTGGAATTGTACATGGGGCGCTGCATCGACCGATTTGGTACAGCAGGCATGGGCGCGCGCGATTGCGCATGAATGTATCTGTGCAGGTCCGTAATTTGCAGACTTTTTGAATTGTTTTGATTGTTTCGTTTAATGCAGTAACCGAAGGATATGGCCCATATACATCGCGACGCTGGGATATTTTTCCGCGGAATTTTAACAGACGTGGAAATTCCGATTTTGTTAATGCAATCATCGGGTACATTTTCCCATCGGTTAACATGATGTTATATTTCGGTTTCAGCGTTTTGATTAAATGCTGTTCCAAAATCAAGGCGTCTGATTCAGTTGGGGTGATTTCCCAATCAACGCGCGCAACCAATGTGCGCATAACTTGCTTGTGAGATTCAAGTTTCGATATGTCCAAATATTGCCGTAATCGATTGGAAAGATTTTTTGCCTTGCCCACATATAACAGGTTGCCATCTGCGTCGTACATTTTATAGACGCCTGGGGCATTGGGACTGTTTTCAATCAAATCAGAAAATTGAATATTCATGTCTTTTATGATAGAATATAAAAAAATAAATATCAAATAGAGGTTGTAAAATGAAATATGAATCAGG
>JADINE010000012.1 GCA_017694175.1 Candidatus Enterousia excrementavium
GGCATCCAATAAATGTATTGATCAACAGGGTGAACCATGCACCCCTGAAAATACCAGTCACGTAAAAGAAGCCAAATATGCATACGACGCATCCAGCGATACGCTGCGTTGTGAAATCACAGAATGCACAACAGAATATTTGCCCAGTGACGACGGCCAAACATGCGAAAAAAGCGAAGGCAAATGCACAGACGCACAACTTGCAGAAATCGAACATGCAACGGCCGGTGAATTAAAACGTGGCAAATGCCGTCCAACCGATTGCGAGGATGGATTTGAACCAGATGGCAAAAAGTGTGTGGAAATATCCGGCAAATGTGACCCCATGCCCGAAAACGCGCGCCAGGCGCACCGCGAATACGACGCCGCCAGCGGCACAGAAATTTGTATAATCGATAAATGCAAATCTGATTATGTATTAAGCCCAGACAAAATGTCCTGTGCTAAACCACAATTATCCAAGGAAGATGCTCAAAAACAAATCGACGAATTGCAACAAAATGCCGACGCTATGCGTGAACGCGAACAATCCCTGGCCAACAGAATGACCGGTGGTATTGCCATCGGGGCAATGGGCATTGGCGGGATGCAGATTGGCGCGGCACTTGCCGAACAAAGCGCAGACGATGCAGCCGAACGTGACATGGCGGCATACCTGGCCACTTTCCGTTGCGATTACGGTTCCGGCCTGAATATCCAAGGCGGCGAAACGAACATCCAGTTACCTGGCGCCAACACATTATTGCCGCTTTATAACGAATACACAACACTTGCGGCCGATTTAAAAACCCGCAAAGAAGCCCTGGGCATGGCACCCGGCATAGAATCCGAGGTTATTCTGGACGCTGCAACATCTGGTTTATACGATAATGAATCTTTGGGCATTACGGACGGCGTATACACATCCATTTCACGTGCGTTAATGGCTCCGGGTGGCACGGACGCATCTGAATGGGCCGCCCAACGTGCTGACACACAACAACAATTAAAAACAGGTGCAATCGTTGCCGGTGCTGGTGCATTGGTTGGGGTTGCTGGCAACGTGCTTACCAATTATGTTGGGAAAAACCAACCAAAGGAAAGCAGTGATGAAATCACGGCAAAATATGATTCAAAGCGCACACTTTTGTTCCAAAACTTGCGCCCTGTCCAGGAAGAATCATTACGCAAAGCAATTGACGTTGCCCCAGTCGTAGAAGAAGGCAAGGAACAAGACACATCATCACTCATTGACAATTTATTCAAGACCACCGTATCCGAATGGCAATCGGCCTGCACACAACAGGGCGGCACATGGGATGCAGAAAACATAGACTGCAATTGCCCAGGCAACGCTTGGTGGAACCTTTTGGACGGCAAATGTATCGAGTTCGAGATTTCTGCCATAAATTTGAACATAGGCACATCGGTTTTACCAAAACTTCCCATTGCGGTATTCTTTGCGGATTCATTGTTTGACAGTGGAAAAACCACATTAAAATCAACAACTGAAATGGACAAAACAATCCAGGAACTGCGTACTGCCACATCTGGTGAAACAAACTTTAAATTGTTAATTGTTGGATACACAGATACAGACAGAATTTTAACCTGGAAAGATATTTGCACCAAAGACAAAATTTGCGATAACAACGCATTGGGGCGTGCCCGTGCACAAACTGTTGCAGATTACATAAAATCACAATGGCCTGAATTACCGGCAAACACCATAACAGTTGACACAGCTGGTGAAAAATGCGCCAAAAGCACAACTGATGCCAAACAAAAGGCATTGTACAGAAAAGTTGCAATTTATGTTGCATTCAACGGCGAAGCATTGCCGACGTCCGCTGAATACTGCTCGTCATCACAAAGCGCGCAATAAACATTCAAAACTTTGTTCTTTTTAGGAAAGAATGGGCACCAGAGGCCGTCTTGCCCCCAGCCAAGTGACACAAAACAGTTCATACATATTGCCGGGCGCGCGTCATGGGATAACAAATCCTGGGCTAATCAGCACTCTAATTGATGCGAACTGATATCAACCCTTCACAACGTAAAATTCCTTACCCAGGCGAAGCACCCAACACTTCTTCGCGCAACGCTTCACAATTATCAATAAACTTCCGCAACGATGTGACACAAACAATCACCACTCTAATTAAAAACGGGGCCACGCCCCGTTTTTACTTGAACACCTTTAACTGTTTTTTATTCACATGCGCCATACGATTTTGCAACTGGATAGTTTTCAATACACGCACTGCCAGAAACCGTACATGCTGTTGGCACCAACGTCATCGTTACCGCGCCAGCCGGCTTGTAATTTATTTGTGCAGATTTGCATTGTTCTAAATCAGTTATCGTACCGCACGCACGTTTCCACGATGCACAATCCACGGCCGTTCCAGTTGGTGTAACTGTATCAGGCAAATTCAAATTCCACTTAACATAGAAATCTTGCAAAGATTCAATCGAATACGATTTGCCATACCCAACCTGGGCCAGCCCATCCCCAACGCGGCAACTGATATTACTGCGCTCCACAAAAGCTGTTATCGCAGTTGCCAGACCACCTGCCCCGGCACCAACACCAACACCAATCCCGATTGATTTACCGATATTGGACTCCTCGCCATTTTGCAACAAATCTTCGATTTCAGGGGTAAACACATCGTCCAAGCGTTCAACATCACGTTCAATATCGCCCGCATCCAAACACTCGTTAGTGTCGGCTGTGCAAAAGATATCGTCCCCGGCCACACGCGCCAAATTCAATGGCTTGAACCGGCACAAAGAATCAGTGACCCCCAGCTGATTTGAGGAAGCCTCGGCCCGCGCCATGGTATCATTGGCACGGGCTTCATTCTGTTCTTCCAGGTACGTTTCACACTCATCATAATCTGTAATTCCGGCATCAACGCACTGTTGCAAATCAGCATCATTGGTTCTTTTTGCACAATCGGCCAGTGATTCATTCTCGTTACAAATCTCATATGCTAATTGCAAACTCGAATCAACCACTATTAAAGTACGTGACGAAGTAAATTCGGTTGTATTGCATTTTTCCAATGCAGACTCAACCTGAACATACTTATTATACAACTCGACAACTTCTTCACACTGAGTATCCGTCATAACATCAGTCGTCACAGGAATTCTGTTGCGCAGGTATTCGCTAATTGTGCCGATATGTGCATCCATGCGCAATTGTTCAGTCAACATTTCGCGATGTTTTTGAATGTTGCAATCAAACGCGCGCGCACCATGGCCTGCAATTGCACCGACACCGGCGCCAACAACAGCCCCCCCGCCAATTCCAACAACCGCAGCGGTATTGGTTTGATTCATCAACGAAAACCCGAACAAGTCGCGATTACATGTAAATGTATCACCCGCCAGGCGCCAAACCTCGGCCGGTTGATCATTTCCAGCCGCCCCGAACAGCCAACTGTTTTTAATCTGTTCATCTTTGTTATACGCCGCGACACGCACCCAACATTCGGCCGTCGTAGGATCCCAACGCGCATAATGCCCACGCGCCCCATCAACACCAGGATTCCCATAGTTCAAATCGGCCCCCTGTGGATTAGTTTTAATCAGCATGCCACCATTTTGATTATTATAGGCCCCAACACCGATATTATACTCAGCCGTCACACCACCGGCATTTGACACAGCATTAAATGAAGAACCAAACGTATTAACATCCAATAATTTACATGTATTTTCAGCCTGGTTCGGCGTCAATCCCGTTTTGCGCAACACAAAGTTATAATAAGCGGGCTGAACCTTGCGCGCATTAAAATCAATCCAGACATCAGCCGCAGTACGATAAACATTGGCACAATCACGACGCACTTCGGCAATACAGCGTTCAACCTGGCTGGCACACAAATTCATTCCATTCACGATTGAATTACGTAATTCTTCGTTAAACAAATCATTAATTCCACCCGGCAAAGCCCCCGTATTCACACACATTAAAACATCATTCATACAATTATCAACGGTATAAGCAGAATTTTTCACCCCGCCATCTGGACATTCTGGCTCGGGCTCGGGCTCGGGATCCGGTTTATCCGGATCGTCTGGATCACTTGGATAACTTGGGGTAACCGACGGCAAATCAGTTGAAACATTACCAACGGTAAAATTCGGCAAAGTCGGCATTGTCGGCATACGCTGCGATGCCGCCGCTGTTGTTGCACCGGCACGATTTAATTGCGTAACATTGCCATAATCCGCGCGTCCTGTGGCGGCATACACATTGCCCACAAAGGCGCACATTCCCAAACCAACAACAGAAACGCCAAATAATTTCAGCACAGTCTGCATAAAAACTCCCCCTTGATTATCCCCTTAATTATACCATCAAACCAGAATCAAAAAAAGCATTTTATTACAAAAACATTCCGTACAAAAATATTGACAAACGAACATATTTTGTCTATATTTTCTATAAATGAAAAAAGTCACAGAATTTTGCAAAAAAAACAAATACGCCATCGTTTGGACGGCCTGTTACATTATGGTCATGTGGGCTGTTTTGTTTTGGATGTTTAATTTCAACATGTTCAACGCTGCCCAGTGGCAAATTCTTATGCATGCTGAATTACGTGGATTCCCCGGTTTCGTGTTCGGGATATTGATTTTGGCGGCAATACCGTTATACATTGCCACAACAAGTATAATTGTTCGCACAAAAAAACCACTGTTC